>JASFHU010000426.1:0-4932 GCA_050123055.1 Anaerolineae bacterium | reverse complement strand
GAAAGGGCGGTGTGGCACGGAAGAGATTCTTGAGAGGCACTCTCGGCTTCATTGCTTCCTCCTAAGCACCTTCCTGCTGGCAAAAGGCATAGACCAGGTCGACCAGGTATTTTTCCACGTCGGCCAGGCCCGCCACCTTGCCATCGCCTTCGATGACCATATACTCGTCGACGTTGCCCCGCCCCCCGCCGCCGATGGCCCCGCCGCGAATGCAGGGTACGCCAAAGGCATTTGGCACCGCGGTCCAGGGCCCACCTCCGGCTTGGATGGGCCACACACTCGCCTCCACATTCCAATCCCGTAGGGTCTGGAGAGTGGCCTGCACGCCCGGATCGGTGACCGGTGTCTGGTTGTGGCCAAAGGCGGCATAGACCTCGATGTCGATGTCCAAGAATCCATGCCTATCCAGGTGTTGCCGGAGCGCCGCAATCACCTCCGCAGGAGATAGATCGACCACCAACCGGATGTCCAGGGTCGCTGTAGCTTCCGACGGCACGATATAGGGGATGGTCCCGGTCTCGGGACCCAAAAAGCCACTGCGCAGGCCGGCGACATTAAAGGTCGGACCGTAGAGATAGTTGATCAAAGGCGCCGAGCCCTCCTGCCCGCCCACCACGTGGGCCACGTTGCCGGCACCGCCCATAGGGATCACGTCCCGCCAGTCACGGCCCTGGACGCTGTCTACCAATCTGTCCAGCAGCTCTCTTTCGTCCGCGGGCAGTGGCTTGCGATAGTCCCATACCTGCTTCAAGCCCTCAACCTCGCAGCCCCGCCCCTCGTCATCGGTCAGGGTCGAGAGTGCCTGCGCCAGGCGGAAGGGAGGACAGTCGACCAGCGAGGCCACCGAGCTGTGGACGGTGCTGGTGGGCCCTTTGCCCCACGAGGCGCCACTGGCGGTCAACTCTACGACGACCATCCCCTTGAGTCCCAGCCCGACAGAGACCACCCCGCCGGGTGACTGAGTGCAGGCCGGGCAAAAGCTGGCGTCCACGTTCTTGAGCCGGCCGGCATAGCGCTGTATAAAGTCGTTGTAGCTTGGGCTGCCCATGATCTCTTCGGTCTCGGCCAGGAACATGATATTCATGGGCAATGTGCCCTCGACGGCGATGATAGCCGCTAGAGCGTTCAGCCAAGCCACGTAAGGCCCTTTGGCACCCATGGCGCCCCGTCCCACCAGCACCTGGGGGTAGGGCCCAATCTGCACCAGTTCGCCGCCCCATGGATCGTAGGTCCAGGCGTCGACGTCCACGGTGCGGGTATCGATCATGCAATAATTGTGGACTGTCAGCGGCGCCCCTGCATCATAGACGGCCCACACGCCGGGATGGTAGCGGCCCTCGAGGACCTCCACCTCCTGGCAGCCCAGGTCCCGGTAGGATTGGGCGGTCAGTTCAGCGGCCTCCCTGGTGCCAAGGCTATCCCAACTGACACTGGGCTGGCGCACCCACTTTTGGATGTGGGCGATGTGATCGTCCAGGTGGTCATCGATATAACGGTAAATGGCTTCTCGGTTCATGACGAAACGGTTCCTTCCTCACGGCTGGTTAGCTGGTCTCTATCTGGGCGACCAGTGCCTCGGCGCTCTTGACCTCGATGACACCGCTCTCCACCTCCCACAGCCAGTCCTGCAGAGATTGGAGGTACGTGGCGCAGGCATCGGGTACCAGAAACAGCCCATAGCCCCGGTCGCTGATGCTGCGCACCGATCCCTCTACAGCGCCGTCGTACGAGATGCCGGCCAGGATCAGGGTATCTATCCCCAGGTTGCGCAGCAGCTCGTCCAGGCCGGTCCCGGTAAAGATGCCTGAGGCGGGTTTGTCCAGCACAACCTCGTCCTGTGCGGGTAAGAGTGGGGCCAGGAACTCGGCCTCGGCACTGTCCGGCCCAAAGGAGAATCCCTGCGTCCGGAGCTTGCGGCTCAGGTCCCGGCCATCGGGCAGCCTGCCCGCGGTCCGCACGTGGATCACCAGCAGTCCCTTAGAGCGGCAGGCCGCCAGCAGCTTCTCTGCCTCCTCCCGAGCCTGCTCCACCCGCTCATAGTAACCCGACAGGGCATCCAGGTTGCTGCTGGCCTCAGCCGCTGCGCCCAGCCCAACCTGGGGATCGCAGGTAAAGCGCTGAAAGTCGGCCAGCACCAGGGCAGTGTCGGTGGCTGATATCTCTTTGACCAGTGCTGGCGGCAAGATCGATTCATAGGGGTCCTGGTCGGCGCCACTGTCATCATCTGGCGGCTGGGGCAGGTAGGGTCTGACCTGCTCCAGACCACTCCGCACCTGCCGGCTGCCGGCCTCTAACCCGGCTACCAGATCCAGGACCTGCTGGGTGGTCAGCACCCGCGTCAATACCCCTTCGAGGCAGGCCAGGGCGCGTTCGTGGGTCTCGACGGTACCCGCCGCGCAGGCATTGGAGACCAAGACCACGTCATAGCCCAGGTCGACCGCGTCGCGCACGGCGCTTTCGACACAGCCATTGGTCGACGTCCCGGTAAAGATCAGCGTGGTGATACCCATGTTGCGCAGCAAACGGTCTAGGTTGGTCACGGGAAAGACGCCGGACGATGACTTATTGATGATGATCTCATCGTCGACAGGCTGCAGCTCGTCCAAAAAGTCGGCCTCGCGGCTGCCCTTGGGCACGACGAAACCACGCACCAATTGTTTGCGGCCCACATCCCGCGAGTCCTCCGTGACCTCTGATACCCTGATGTGGATGACCTCCATCTCCTTCTGGCGAAAGAGGGCCAGAAGCTCCTGAATGCGTGGGACGATGGCGTCGATCTGTTGGAAGTACTCCTCAAAGTACTGCTCTACGCCCAGTTCCTTTGCGGTGAGCCCCTCGCCCCAATCGCGGTGAGCATCGAACAACTGCATATCCACCACGATCAACGCCACATTGCCGCTGTCAACCTCCAGCGGCCGTGAAATCTCAAACAGCCCGTTCATCGGATTGTCAAAGCTCGTGGTCACAGACGTCCTCCCAGTCTTTCACTTCCGCAGCGCCTGACCGGGCAGGCGGCCGGTGGTCTCGCCGCCGTCCACGACCAGTCGGCCGTTGACCATGACGTAGGGAATGCCCTCGGGGTACTGTTCTGGCTGCTCATAGGTCGACCTGTCGACCACCTTGCCAGGGTCCAACAGTACCAGATCGGCCCAGTAGCCTTCCTTCAGTAGGCCCCTGCCCTCCAGACCCAGGATAGCCGCGGGGAAGCCACTGACCTTGTGGATGGCTTCCGGCAGACTCATAAGCTTCATTTCATCGACAAACCTCTTCAGGAAGCGCGGGTAGGCGCCATAGAGCCGGGGGTGGGGTCGTCCGCCAAAGATACCGTCTGAGCCCACCGTCGCCCGTGGATGCCCCAACACCTTGTCCAGAACCTGGTTCGAACCGTAGAAACTGATCATGGTTACAGCCAGATTCTCCTCGGCCAGCAGATCGCAGACGAAATCAAGGGGGTCCTGATCGAGGACAGTGGCCAGTTCCGCACAGCTCTTGCCCTCCATCCAGCGGTTCTTACCGCTCTTGACCGCCGAGACATAGATCTTGGCCCAGCCCACCGAGATGGAGCGGTTGTTCCAAACGTCCAGTCCCTTCTGAAAATCTTCTCGGATGCGGGCGCGGAAGGCGGGTTGGGTCAGGTTCTCCGCCAGGGCCTCCGTCCCTTCGGAAAAGGTCCACTGGGGTAACACAGCGCTCAACACCGTACAACCCGCCAGATAGGGATAGCGATCCCAAGAGACCTGTCCTCCCTCGGCCAAAAAGGCGTCCGCCTTTTCCAGGATCCGGTCCATGGTCGGCCAGTTTATCTGGCCATAGGCTTGCAAGTGGGAAACATGCAGGTGCACACCCGAGGCCCGGGCAATGTCAGTCACCTCGTCAAACGCCTTCTGGAGCAGGTAGCCCTCGTCCCGCTGGTGGACGACAAAGATGCCATCGTGATCAGCGACTTTTTTGTTCAGCGCCACCAGCTCTTCTTGAGGCCCGTAGCTGCATGGTGGATAGATCAGCCCCGTGGACAGGCCAAAGGCGCCCGACTCCAACGTCTCGCGCAGCAGGCCGCCCATCACGTCCAGTTCGTTGGCTGTTGCAGGCCGATTATCCATGCCCATGGTCAGGATGCGCAGCGGCCCGTGGGAGGCAAGCACCGCTGCGTTGTTGGGCAGTCCTCGCCGTTCCAGGGCTTGGAGATAGTCGTCAAAGGACCGCCAGGTCCACCGCTCCAGCGGCAGAGTACCCAGCAGGCCAGCCGTCAGCTCAGACAGCAGCTTGACATTCTCGTCGTCTATAGGCGCCACGCCGAGGCCATCTTGCGCCAGCAGCTCGGTTGTGATCCCCTGCCGCACCTTGGCATCGGGCGCGGCTGACTGGAGCAGGGCCAGGTCGCTGTGACTGTGCATGTCGACAAAGCCCGGCGTTGCTACGAGGCCGGTGCCATCTATGGTCCGCTCGGCCCCGGTCGACAGCGAACCGATGGCGGCAATCTTGCCATCCTTAATGCCGATGTCGGCCGAGTAGCCGTCCGAGCCCGTCCCGTCAATGACCTGCACACGTTGAATCAGGGTTTCATACATACCGGCAGCCCTACTCCTCCACCACAGCCATCACTTCGATCTCCAGCCGGATCCCACGCTCGACCCAAGAGGGGCTGTCCACCTTCTGACCCGTGTGCGGCGGGTAATGATCGCCCAAGAATCGCTGCCGCACGTCGTGGATGGCGGGCATGTCTTCGGGATAGAGGAACATGGTATAGACATAGACTACGTCCTGGAGGGTCGCGCCTCCCTCGGCCAGAATGGCCTGCAGCGCCTCCATGATGTTCTCGGTTTGGGCAGCGGCATCGTTCGGTGCAAAGACGTTGCCATCCTTGTCCAACGGCACGCGGCCGGCGGTGAAGATCATGTTCCCGGCTCGAACGCCGGGCCAGTAGCGCGGCGA
>JASFHU010000425.1:0-4934 GCA_050123055.1 Anaerolineae bacterium | reverse complement strand
GATGTGGGAGATTCGCCTGTTCGAAGACCGGGTCTACGACCTGCTCGGGCGCAACATCATCAAGGGGGCGTCGCACCTCTACGCCGGACAGGAAGCGGTGGCGGTGGGCGCCGTTTCAATGCTCCGCGACGACGACCTGATCACCAGCACCCATCGCGGTCATGGTCATTGCCACGCCCGGGGTGCCGCCATCGCCAAGACCGAGGATGCAAAGCAGGAACACTATAACAAGATGATGGCCGAACTGTGCGGCCGCGAGACCGGCTACTGCCTGGGACGGGGCGGCTCGATGCACATCGCCGACGTCGAAAAGGGCAACCTGGGCGCCACCGGCATTGTCGGCGGCAATATCCCCGTCGCCACCGGCGCAGCGCTGGCCCAACAGATGCAACATACCGACCAGGTGGTTCTCTGCTTCTTTGGCGACGGTGCGTCCAGTACCGGGAACTTTCACGAATCACTCAACATGGCCGGCCTGTGGAAACTCCCCGTGGTCTATATTGTCGAGAACAACCTGTACGGCATGTCGGTGCCCATCGGAAGTGCCGCCGCCAAGCTCGATATCGCCGATCGGGCCTGTGCTTACGACATGCCGGGCGAGGTAATCAACGGCATGGACATCCTGGCCGTTCGCGAGGCGGTCGGCCGTGCCGTTGAGCGCGCTCGCCAGGGCGAGGGTCCGTCTCTCATCGAATGCCAGACCTACCGTTGGTACGGGCACTCCCGCTCCGACCCGCGCGCCTACCGCACCAAGGAAGAGGAAGCGGCCTGGAAAGCCCGAGACCCCATCCCTGGCTTTGCGGCCTGGCTGGTGGAGAAGGGCATCTGCACTCAGCAAGAGATCGATGCCCTGGAGGAAAAGGTCGAGGATGCTATCGAGGCAGCGACCCAATTCGCTCTCGACTCGCCCATGCCGCCCGCAGAGGAACTCGAAGAGTTCGTCTACGTGCCCTTCCAGTGGACCGAGGCCGACTATGCCCGGGAACGGGAACTGCGCCAAAGCGCTCGCCAGGGTGGCCCGGGCACGCGCAAGCTCCTCTACCGCGAGGCTCTCCAGGAGGCAGCTCGAGAGGAGATGCTACGCGATCCCAGCGTATTCGTCATGGGCGAGGACGTAGGTCTCTACGGCGGAGCCTACGGCGCGACCCGGGATCTCTTCGACGAGTTTGGCCCGGAGCGAGTGCGTGACACACCCATCTCCGAGGCGACCATCGGCGGTTCGGCCGTTGGCGCAGCCATGGCCGGCATGCGCCCCATCGCCGAGATCATGTACGTCGACTTTACACCCCTGGCCATGGATCAGATCGCCAACCAGGGCGCCAAGAACCGCTACATGTTCGGCGGCAAGACCAAGGTGCCGATGGTCCTCCGTACCGAGGGCGGGGCCGGGCGGAGCATCGCCGCCCACCACTCGCAAAGCCTGGAGGCTCTGTGGACCCACTTCCCCGGCATCTATGTCGTCATGCCCAGCACGCCGTACGATGCCAAAGGCTTGCTCAAGGCTGCCATCCGCGACGACAACCCCGTCATGTTCATCGAACACAAGATGCTCTACGGTATCGAGGGTCACGTCCCCGAAGAAGATTATGTCATTCCCTACGGCGTCGCCGATGTCAAGCGAGAGGGCAGCGATGTGACGGTCGTCACCTATTCGCGCATGGTGCACCGCGCTCTGGAGGCCGCCGAAAAGCTGGCCGAAGAGGGCGTCAGCGTCGAAGTGATCGACCTGCGTACCCTCAAGCCACTGGACATGGAGACGATCACCGCCTCGATCCAAAAGACGGGCCGTGTGGTCGGCCTCACCGAAGCATACAAGACCGGCTCCTTCATCAGCGAATTGGCCATGCGCATCCAGGAGGAGGTCTTTGATTGGCTGGATGCGCCGGTTGTCCGAGTGGCAGCGGCCGACGTGCCGGTGCCCATGAGCGAGTCGCTGGAAGACGCAGCCATACCGACCGTGGACCGCATCATCGACGGCATCCGCCAGGTGCTGCGCTAGTCATCCGGCTTCCGGCTGCAACGACGCCGCCTGGTACTCCGCAACCAACGCCGCAGCGGTTTCTGCACAGTCGCGAGCTGACACAAAAGGAAGACAACTCATGATTACAGAAGTTATCTTGCCCAAACTGGGACAGACCATGGAAGAAGGTGCCATCGTCGAGTGGGTCAAAAAGGAGGGCGATCCGGTCAAGCGTGGAGACCTCCTCTTCACCGTCGAATCGGACAAGGCGGTACTCGAGGTAGAATCCACGGCCCGGGGCTTCCTGCGCCGGATCCTGGTGCCCGAAGGGCAGGTCGTGCCCGTCCTCACCACGGTGGCACTCATCACCCGCCAGGCCGACCAAGACATCTCCTCCTACGGCGCACCAACTGCGCCTGCCGAAGCAGCCGCACCCGCCACGACAGAAGCCAGGCCCGCAGTTTCCACAGCCGCCGCAGACATTGCTCCGCCATCGCCAGCGGCCGGCCGCATTTTCGCCTCACCCCGCGCCCGAAAGACGGCCCGGGAAAAAGGTGTGGACCTGGCCCTGGTGAGTGGCACTGGTCCAAAGGGCCGGATCGTCGAGCAGGACGTGTTGGACTACCTGGCATCGCAGCCCAAGGCCACACCCATGGCCCAAAAGACCGCCGAAACGTTGGGCGTGGACCTGGCCACCGTCACTGGTACGGGCGTCAGCGGGCGGATCATGCAAGCCGACGTGGCCCAGGCAGCCCCAGCAGCAGTCGCTCCAGCGCCGCCGGCGGCGGAAGCCGTCGAACGCCAGCCAATGACCGGCCTGCGGCGCATCATAGCGGAGCGGATGGCCGCCAGCGATGCGGCCACAGCTCGTGTCACCCTGGTCACCGAAGCCGATGCTACCTCCTTCGTGGAGGGTCGAGAGCAGCTCAAGGCTTCCGTTGCTGAGGAATGGGGGTTTGCCCCCGGCTACAACGACCTCCTGGGCCTCATCGTCGCCCGGGCGCTGCGCGAGTTCCCCTACATGAACGCCCGGCTGGGCGACGATGGCCAGTCCATCGAGCGGCTGCCCGACGTCAACCTTGGCATGGCCGTCGACACCGAGCGCGGGCTGTTGGTTCCTGTCATCCGCCGGGCCGAGCAGATGGGGCTGCGGGCCTTCGGCACCGAATTCCGTGCCCTTATGGAGCGGGCAAGGGCCGGCAAGTCGTTGCCCGATGATCTGAGCGGCGGGACCTTTACCATCACCAATCTGGGCATGTACGAGATCGACGCCTTTACGCCCATCATCAACCTACCCGAGGCAGCCATCCTGGGCGTAGGCCGCATCCTGCCCAAAGCGGTCGTTCGCGATGGGGAGATCGTCGCCCGTCAGATGTGGACGCTCAGCCTGGTCTTTGACCACCGGCTGGTCGACGGCGCACCTGCCGCCCGGTTCCTGCAACGGATCAAGCAACTCGTAGAGAATCCGTTCTTGCTGCTGGGGTGAACCATCATGACCATTCAGACCAAACTCGCCATCCTCGGCGCTGGGCCGGGCGGCTACGTCGCTGCGCTGCGAGCCGCCCAGCTTGGCGCCCAGGTGACCATCATCGAAGAGCATGACATAGGCGGTGTCTGCCTCAACGTGGGATGCATCCCCACCAAGGCGCTGCTGCGAAGCGCCGAGGTCTACCGCAACCTCCAACAGGCAGGGGATTTTGGCCTCCGCATCGACGGCATTGTGAGTCCAGACTGGGAGGCCATTCAGGCAAGAAAGTCACGCATCGTCCGGCAGCTCGTAGGCGGCGTGGGCGTCCTACTGCGTAGGGCAGGCGTACAGGTTCTCATGGGCCGGGGCAGGCTCGTCTCCCCGGGAACCCTCGAGGTAGCCACCGGCGACGGAGCGCAGCGGGTGGAGGCCCAGCACATCGTGATCGCCACCGGCTCGCGCCCGATGCGCCTGCCCCTGCCGGGCATTGATCTGCCCGGCGTCCTCGATTCCACCGGCGCCCTGGCCCTGGAGGAGCTGCCAAGACGGCTGGTTATCATCGGCGGCGGTGTGATCGGCGTCGAATTCGCCGACATCTTTGCTGCCTTTGGCGTGCAAGTGACCATTGTCGAGATGCTGGACCGGTTGCTGCCCTTGATGGACGCGGACCTTGGACTCTCCCTGGCGCGGACGATGGCGCATCATGGCGTACAGCAGTACCTGTCCAGCCAGGTGACCCGCCTGGATCCCGTCGACGCCGGCCTGCAGGTGACGGTTGCCACACCCGACGGCGAGCTCGGAGTCGAGACCGACCAGGTATTGGTCGCCGTCGGGCGCCGGCCCAACGTCGAGGATCTCGGCTTGGAGGCAGCCGAGGTACACGTCGGTAAGACAGGCATCCCGGTGGATGCCCAGATGCGAACCAACGTGCCCGGGGTCTATGCCATTGGCGACGTGACCGGCGGCATGCAACTGGCCCACGTTGCCAGCCAGGGGGGCGAAGTGGCGGTGGAGAACGCTTTGGGACACAGCTCGGAACTGAACCTCAAGACCATTCCTGGCTGCGTTTATACCGACCCCGAGATCGCCACGGTCGGGCTCACGGAAGAAGAGGCCCGCCAGGCCGGCTACGATGTCCAGGTTGGCCGCTTCCCGCTAACCGCAAGCGGCAAGGCCCTGACCTATGGCCGGACGGATGGGTTTGTCAAAATCGTCAGTGAGGGTCGCTTCGGTGAACTGCTGGGCCTACATATCATCGCGCCGCACGCCAGTGACCTGATCCACGAGGGGGGGCTGGCTCTGGCCCTTGAAGCGACGCTGGACGAAATCGCCGGGACGGTGCACGGCCACCCTACCCTGGGAGAGGCCATCCGCGAGGCAGTACTGGCTGCCCGTGGGGCAGCGATTCATCTTCCCGGCTGAATCAGATCTCAGCTACTGTCACTCGCAGGCGTCTTCTGCCTCGTCGAGCTGGTGTCGAAGCCTGTCTGCCGGGGTTACGCCATA
>JASFHU010000424.1:0-4941 GCA_050123055.1 Anaerolineae bacterium | reverse complement strand
TGTCCTGGAACTGATGGGCGCCCAGCCCCTGCCCTGGAGCTATGGCATCGACTGCTGCGGCGGCAGCCTGACCCTCAACCGCAGCGACGTGGTCGTCCACCTGGTCGACAAGCTGGCCCGGGCCGCCCACGAGGCCGGCGCCGAGGCCCTGGTCACCGCCTGCCCCATGTGCATGGCCAACGTCGATGGAAGGCAGTTGTATCGCGGCGGGCCGCCCCTGCCGCGGCCGCCCAAACCGGGCTACCAGCCCCTGCCCATCTTTTACTTCACCGAGCTGATGGCTCTGGCCTACGGCCTGTCCCTCAACAAGGTGTTGGGCAAGCACCTGGTCAACCCCAAACCGCTCCTGGGGCGGTTGGGATTTGTGTAGTGCCTGGGCAGGATGGACGATGGGTGATGGACGAAAGACCGAGGACAAGCATCGAATGACAGCCGTGGTAGAGGATAGAAGCAACGCAGTCCTGATCGTCGGCGGCGGCATCGCCGGCATGGCGGCCGGCATGCACCTGGCCCAGGCCGGTCACCAGGTCCACCTCTTGGACACCGCCCCGGCCATCGGCGGCTCCATGCACCTGTTGGACCACACCTTCCCCACCAACTCCTGCGGCATCTGCCTCATGCTCCCCCACCAGCCCGCCCTCTGCCCCACCCTCGAGTGCCAGGCCCACGACCACCTCTCCCTCCTGCCCTACGCCGAGCTGCTTGCCCTGGAGGGCGAGCCCGGCCGCTTCCGGGCCACCGTCCGCCACAAGGCCCGCTACGTCGACCTCGACAAGTGCTCCGGCTGTGGCGACTGCGCCGCCGTCTGTCCCGAGCCCCGAGCCCACGACCACGAGGGCTGGCTCTCGCCCGTCAAGGCCATCTATCGCCCGCCCGGCTTGCGCGCCGTGCCCGACGGCTGGCTCATCGACATGGAGGTCTGCACCCGCTGCGGCGAGTGCGTCCGAGCCTGCCCCAGCGGCGCCATCGATCTCGACATGCAGGACCGGGAGGAGGTCCTGCCAGCCGGTGCGGTGCTCTTGACCCCCGGGTTTGCGGCCTTTGACGCCCGCCTCAAGGGCGAGTATGGCTACCGGGTCTACGACAACGTCCTCTCGGCCTCCGAGTTCGAGCGCCTGGTCAGCCTGGCCGGGTCCTCCGTGGCCCGCCTCCACCGCCCCTCCGACGGGCACAAGCCGGACCACATTGCCTTTGTCCATTGCGTCGGCTCGCGGGACAATCTCTGTGGCGCCGGCCACTGCTCCTCCGCCTGCTGCATGTTCACCGCCAAGCAGGTCGCCCTGGCCAAGCAGCTCGACCCCGAGCTGGAGATCACGGTCTTTACCATGGACCTGCGCGCCTTTGGCAAGGACTTTGAGTCCTACATCGAGGCGGTGCAGGCCCTGCCCGGCGTCACCTACCGCCGCGCCATGCCTTCCTCGGTCCACCAGCTCCAGCAGAGCCGCGACCTGCTGCTGACCTACGCCGCTGAGGATGGCCGGCTCCAGGAGGAGCAGTTCGACCTGCTTGTCCTGGCCACCGGCTTTGCCCCGCCCCAGGGCATGCAGGACCTGGCCCGGGAGCTGGGGCTGGCGCTGAACGACTTTGGCTTTGCCCTCACCGACGGCTACCACCCCACCCGCACGGCCCGCGAGGGGGTATTCGTGGCCGGCGCCTTTCGTGAGCCCAAGGACATCCCCGACACGGTGGCCGAGGCGGCGGGCGCCGCGGCGGAGGTGGCGGCGTTCTTGCGGCCGGGAAGGGAGGACGGAGGACCAAGGACGGACGACGAAGGACGACCGACGAGCGGGCAAGTACGGGATGTTGCGGACGAGGAGCCCAGGGTGGGTGTGTTTGTCTGTGAGTGCAAGGGCGAGCTGAGCGCGGTGGGCGTGCCCGAGGTGGTGGCCTGGGCGGAGACCCTGCCGGGGGTGGCCCTGGCCCGGGCGGTGCCCGAGGGCTGCTCGGCGCAGGGACGGGCCCTCATCCAGGCGGCCATCGAGGCGGAAGCCTTGAACCGCATCGTGGTGGCCGGCTGCACCCCTCGCCTCTACGCGGACGAATTCGAGGACCTGATGCACGCCGCGGGACTCGACCCGCGGCTCCTGGCCCGCGTGAACCTGCGGGAGCAGGTGGCCTACCCCCACCGGGACCACGGTCCCGTCCTGGGGGACCACGGTCCCGTCCTGGCGGGCAAGGCCCGCTCTCTGGTCGGCATGGCCGCGGCCGGGCTCAGGGCCATGGCCGGGCTGGAGGTCCTGGCGCTGGGCGCCCGCCAGCCCCTCAACCGCCGGGCGCTGGTCATCGGCGGCGGCGCGGCGGGCATGACCGCTGCCCTGCAACTGGCCGCCCTGGAGATCCCGGTCGACCTGGTGGAGCGGACGGGCGAGCTCGGCGGCCAGTGGCGCCACCTGCGCTACCAGGCCGATGGCAGCGACCCCGTGACGGCCTTGCAGGCCCTGATTGCCAGTGTGGAGGCCGAGGCGCGGATCACCCTCCACCTGGGGTCCGAAGTGAGGGAACTGGCCGGCAGGCTGGGCAACTATGCCTCGCTCATCGCCGCCAATGGGACCGAAGAGAGGGTAGACCACGGGGTGGTGGTCGTGGCCACGGGGGGGGTACCGGCTACCAGCGGCGAGTACCTCTACGGCCAGGACCCCCGCGTCCTGACCCAGCGCGAGCTGGAACACCAGATCGCCGAGGGCACCCTGGCCACCGTCCAGACGGTGGTCATGATCCAGTGTGTGGGCTCCCGCGAGCCCGAGCGCCCCTACTGCTCCCGCATCTGCTGCACCCAGGCGGTCAAGAACGCCCTCAAGCTCAAGGAGCTGCGACCCGAGCTCAACGTCTACGTCCTCTACCGCGAGGTGCGGACCTACGGCTTCCGGGAGGCCTACTATGAGGCGGCCCGGGACGCGGGCGTGGTCTTTTTGCGCTACGAGCTGCCCGAAAAGCCGGTCGTCCAGGCCAGGGAGGACGGCCTGCAGGTCTCCCTGGCCGAGCCGGTGACGGGCCAGCCGCTGGCACTGAAGGCCGACCTGCTGGTGCTGAGTGTGGGCCTCGACGGGGAGGAGGAGAGCGGCCTGGCCCAGACGCTGGGCCTGGGGCTCAACGGCGATGGCTTCTTTCAGGAGGAGCATGCCAAGATGAAGCCCCTGGATGCGGGTCTGGCGCCGGGGGTCCCCGGCGCCCAGGGCGGTGTCTATCTGGCGGGCCTGGCCCACAGCCCCCGCTTCCTGGACGAGACCATCGTCCAGGCTCAAGGGGCAGCGATGCGGGCGGCGGCCTTTCTGGCCCCCGAGACGGTCGGCGACCGGCCGACGTCGGTGTGGGTCAACGAGCGGCTGTGCAGTTTCTGCGGGCTGTGTGTGGAAGCCTGCCCCTACGGGGCGCGGGTGATGAATGAGGATACGCGGGTGGCCGATGTGGCCTATGCCCTCTGCCAGGGTTGCGGGGTGTGCGCCATGGTCTGTCCCAACAAGGCGACCCTGCAGAAGACGTTCGAGCACAAGCAGGTGCTGTCTGCCATTGACATGGCGCTGATCTAGAAGCAGGGAGAAGTGATATGCTGGTAGTTGAACGAATGACTCGGCCGCCCATAATCGTTGCCGGCGAAGCAACCGTCCAAGAGGCGCTGGCCATCATCCAGGAGCACAAACTGCGCCATCTGCCGGTGCTGGCCGCCAGCGGCGCCCTGGTCGGCATCGTATCTGAGAAGGATCTCCTGAGGGCCAACTCTGGCGAATCGGTAGACGCGATCATGACCCGGGACGTCGTCACCGTCACCGAGTACACCGCCTTGGAGGAAGCGGCCCGCATCATGAGCGACCACCGGATCAGCAGCCTGCCTGTGATGCGCGATGGAAAGCTGGTCGGCATCATTACCGAGACCGATTTGTTCCAGATCTTTCTGGAGTTGCTGGCTGCCAGGGAAGAGGGTGTGCGCCTGACCCTGCTGGTTCCCGAGGAGCAGGGGATTCTGGCCAGCCTGACGGCTGAGATCGCCAGCCTGGGGGGCAACATCCTGGCTCTGGGCACGTTCCAGGGTGAGGACCCCACCAACCGCATGGTGACCGTCAAGGTGGCCAACGCGCCCACCGAAAAGCTGCTGGCCATCATGGAAGCGCTGGGGATGGAGATTGTGGACGTGAGGGAAAGCTAGATGCTGGTTTGCGAGCGGATGTCCACTCAACCGGTGATCATACCCGCTGATGTGACCATCACCAAGGCGCTGCAGATCATGCGCCAGAACGAGGTCCGGCGTCTACCCGTATTGGACGAGGAAGGCCACCTCGTCGGAATTGTCTCGGAGAAGGACCTTCTCTACGCCTCTCCCTCGCCGGCCACCTCCCTCAGCATCTATGAGATGCACTACCTGCTCTCCAGGCTGCGGGTGACTGAACTGATGACTGCCGACCCGATCACCATCTCACCCGACATCCCCCTGGAAGAGGCGGCACGCATCATGGCCGACAACAAGATCGGCGGGCTGCCGGTCATGGATGGCGACGAACTGGTGGGCATCATCACCGAGACCGACATCTTTAAGGTCTTTCTGGAGATGCTGGGGGCGCGGGACAAGGGGCTTCGCCTGACGCTAGAGATGCCCGAGCGCAAGGGGCAGATCGCCCGACTCACCACCATCATTGCCCAGTTGGGCGGCAACATCCTGGCGCTCGGCCATTTCCTGTGTGACGACCCGACCACACGAGTCGTCACGGTCAAGGTTGAGGACGTGCCAGCCGACAAATTGGAGGCGGCTATAGACGATCTGGGCATGACTGTCCTGGACAGCCGCGAGCTCTAGATGGCAGCAGACTTGTAGACGACAGAGGGTACCATGATGGCTGAAGCAGAGTTTGAACCGAGGATCATCGCCTTTCTATGCAACTGGTGCACCTACACCGGCGCCGACCTGGCCGGCACTTCGCGCATCCAGTACCCGCCCAACATCCGCATCAT
>JASFHU010000423.1:0-4942 GCA_050123055.1 Anaerolineae bacterium | reverse complement strand
CTGCCGAGGGTAGGACGGATGAAACAGCCCAGCGGGGTGATGAAGGAGACCGTCGTAGGTTCATAGAGGGAGAATATGCCGACTATATCGAGCACTAGCGAGCCGGGGGAGAACGCATGTCCTGTGTGTGGCGGCCTGGGTTTTGTGCGGGAGGATCTGCCCGTCGACCACCCCGACTTTGGCAAGCTCTTCCCCTGCCAGTGCAGGCTGGCAGAGCTCGAGCAGCGGCGGATGGAGCGGCTGCGCTCGCTTAGCAACCTGGATCACCTGGCACGCATGACTTTCGATACGTTCATACCTGAAGGCTATGGCTTGACGCCAGACATTGCGGCTGCCCTGCGTTTCGCATACGAAGAGGCATTGCGCTACTCGGAGGATCCGGTTGGCTGGCTGCTCCTGTTCGGCGGCTATGGCTGCGGCAAGACGCATCTAGCGGCCGCCATAGCCAACCGGGTTATCGGACGGGGACAAGCGGTGCTCTTTGTGGTTGTCCCAGACCTGCTAGACTATCTTCGGGCCACCTTTGGTCCCAACAGCCCTGTGAGCTATGACGAGCGTTTTGAGGAGGTGCGAAACGCGCCGCTGCTGATCCTTGACGATCTGGGGACCCAGAGCGGCAGCGCGTGGGCGCAGGAAAAGCTCTTCCAGATCCTTAACTACCGTTACAACGCCCGGCTGCCCACGGTCATCACTTCCAATCAGAGGATGCAAGAGATCGATCTGCGTATCCGCTCGCGCATGGCGGATCCGGACCTGGCGAAGCTAATCAACATCCTGGCCCCAGACTTTCGCCATAGCGGTTTAGATCAAGAGCAGTCAGACTTATCTAGCCTCTCACTGTTGCAGCAGATGACCTTTGACAGTTTTCGCCTGCGCCAGGACGAACTACCGCTCGATGAACAGGCGAACCTGGAAAGGGCCTTCGAGCTATGCCAGGGGTTCGCCAAGGGACCGGACGGTTGGTTGGTGCTGACGGGCGACTATGGCTGTGGCAAGACTCACCTGGCAGCCTCCATCGCCAACGAGCGGGCATCGATGGGGCAGCCGGCGCTTTTCGTTGTCGTTCCAGATTTGCTGGATCACCTGCGGGCCACCTTCAGTCCGACTAGCCAGGTGCGGTTTGACAGGCGCTTTGAGGAGGTGAAGAATTCGCCACTGCTAATCCTCGACGATCTGGGCACCGAGAGTGCCAGTCCATGGGCCCGTGAAAAGCTCTTTCAGTTGCTCAACTACCGGTACAATGCCCGCCTGCCCACCATCATCACCATGGCCCAACCGATCGAAGAAGCGGACCCGCGCCTGCGTACCCGGATGCTCGATATGAAACTTTGTACCGTCTTTGCTATTATTGCGCCCAGCTACCGGGAGGCGGCCCGGCGCAAGATCCCGCGCAGAGGCAGGTCGCAAAGCCGGCGAAACTGACCCGGGTGAGGATCTTGTGACACATCGCCAATGGCGACAGTCTTGGCTGTCCGAGGCGGTCATCATCGCCGCTTTGATGCTGCTACCCTTCTTGTTCTGGTGGCGACTGTGGGCGCCGGGTCAAGCCGAGCGGGCCACCATCCCGGCCGGAGACTTTACTGACCAGTACTATCCCCTTCACCTGTTCGCCGCGCGTGAGTTGGCTGAGGGACGGCTTCCGGCTTGGGATCCCTACATTAATGCTGGCCAGCCGGGGCTGGCTGATATCCAAACAGGCTTCTTTTACCCTCCCAACCTGCTGCCCAATCTGGGGCTGGCGTTGCTTGGTCTGCCATTTAGCATCGGCCTGCTGGCGGTCCAGGTGGTCATCCATTTCTCGCTGGCAAGCCTTTTTACCTACTTGTTCGTCCGTCACCTGGCCCGGCGCGCCGGGGCATCGCTCCCGGCAGCGCGATTTGCCGGTGCCCTCTCTGCCCTCGCGTTTACCTATGCCGGCTATCTCACCTCCTTTCCCGTTCAGCAACTGACCATTCTGCAAACGGCAGTCTGGTTGCCGCTGGTGCTCCTTTTCTTGGACAGAGCTGTCCATCGGGCCCGTCCTCTTTCTCAGATCCTGCTGGCCGGAATGGCGTTGGCATGTGCGCTGCTGGCTGGGCACCCGCAGACGGCTATGTACGTGGTTTATGCAACAGTGGCGTATGGGGTCTTTTTATGCTGTGCCTCAAACGCCAACCAGATGGCCCCAAGTTCCGAGGATTGGGTATCGAGCCTTCTAACCTGCCTGCAACGTATCGCCTACTATTTGCTCATACCCCTGATCGTGGGAGCCGCCTTAGCTTCCGTCCAACTGGTGCCGACACTGGGATTCATTACCCGTTCGACTCGGGCCGGGCTGGACTATGAGGCCGTGGCCTGGGGTTTTCCCCCGGGCGAGATGGTTCACCTGCTTTATCCTGGGTATTTTGGCGGATCGCCCCAATATGTCGGCATCCTGCCGCTGATCCTGGCCGCGTCAGCCCTTCTTATCAATCGTGTGCGGCGTGAGGTTCTGTTCTGGTTCCTGTTTGGAATCGTGGCTTTGGTGCTGTCGCTCGGCGGCAATACCCTCCTCTACAACCTGGCCTATCTGCTGGCGCCAGGCTTTGGTGCGGTGCGGAATCAGGAACGGATCATCTTTCTCTTTAGCTTTGCTACGAGTATTCTGGCCGGCTACGGGGCGCTGGTATTGGTGCAACCTCTGCACAGGCTGGAGCGTAGAGGATTTCGCCGCATGGTGACCGGTCTGATCTGGGTTGGCCTTGCCTTTCTGGTGCTGACGGGCCTGTGGTACCTTGGCTATCTGCGGGGATTGAGGCAAGGTGTACAGGTCAACCTGTTCGAGGGCGTATTGCGCCATCACCTTCTCCTGTTGCTGGTACTGGGTGGGTCGATCCTGCTCTTTTTGTTGCGACTGACCGACAGGGTTCGGCGGCAGTGGCTGATGTTGTTGGCCTTGGGGCTGGTTCTGCTGAACCTATTTGTGGTCAATTGGCGGTTCAACCTGGCCGATCCTGTGGCCGGGGGACCCTTTCCCGAAACGGGGCTGGTTCGCTTCCTGAGGGAGCAGCCGGGCACCTTTCGCATCTCCAGCGCTGGATTCCTCCCGGGCGGAGCCAGCGCCGGTATTGTCTACGAGTTGGAAGACATCACGGGCAACACACCGCTCAGCCTGGAGGCTTTCCGGCAGTTCGAGGAGCGAGTCGGGAGCTGGCGCCGATGGCAACTGCTCAACGTGGAGTATGTGCTCAGTGATCGGGATCTAGACGGACCGGGATTGGAGCGGGTCTACGAGGAGGGCCAAGTCAAGGGCTATCGGGTTGGCGATCCATTGCGCCGGGCCTGGATCGTGTACCAGACCACCATCGCAGACGATGACCAGGTTTTTGATCTGCTGAACGCCACAGACTTTGATCCCAAGACGATGGCCGTGCTACCGCCCGAGAGCGTGGCCCTGTCGTTACCGGGCGGGAATGAGGTGAGTGGTTCTGCTCAAGTGATGGAAACACGACCAGGCCGGCTGGCTCTCGATGTGTCGTCCAGCGCCGATGGCCTGCTGGTGGTAAGCCAGCCATATTACCCCGGCTGGCAGGCACAGGTGGATGGCCAACCGGTTCCCATCTATCGGGTGAATTACCTATTGCAGGGGATCCCGCTGCTGGCCGGTGCACATCGAGTGGAGCTGAGCTATCACCTGTCTTCGTGGCCGGCCATCCTCAGCCTGGTGGTGCTGGTTGGCTGCATTGGCGGATTGATACTGGCCTCGAGACGCTGATGAGCATTTCCACAGAGTGTTGTGGAGCCACCCACTAGCCAGAATCTGTCTGCTTTAGCGCAACACACCCGGCTTTTTGCCAATGGCAATGATCGGGGCTATAATGAGCAGCGTTCGCTATGCTCGCTGCAAGGAATCGGTATGAATAATAACAAGGCCGGCATGATCACGGTCTTGAGGAACCGGGACTTTTTGGCTCTATGGCTGAGCCAGCTTGTCTCCAAGATTGGCGATAACTTTGCGGTCATTGCCGCATTGACACTCATCAACGAATTGGCCCAGGCCTCGGGCATCGCCGTGGTCGTCATTGGGATAGCCACCACGATCCCCCAGCTTTTCGCCCTGGCCAGCGGCGTATTTCTGGATCGCTTCAGCCGCAAGATGGTCATGATCGCCACAGACCTGTTGCGAGCTGGCGTCATCCTGTTGGCCCTTTTGGTAAAAGATTCAGGCCAACTGTACATCCTCTACCTGACTGCCTTTGTGGTCATGGGTCTGGGAGCGGTTTTCATCCCGGCGCGCAACGCCTCGATCCCGAACATGGTGCCCGAAGAACACCTGCTGACGGCGAATGCCCTGATCCAGGCCACCGAGCTGGTGTCGTTGATCCTGGGTGCCTCCCTGGCGACGGTGGTCATCGGCTTGACCTCTACGTCGACGGCGTTTGTGGTGGACTCGTTCACCTTTCTCATCTCTGCCCTCCTTTTGGTGGCAGCGCGTATTCCCCAGGGGAAACCATCTGCGGCGGCCACTGCGCCGGGTAGTGAGTTTCGCAAGTTCTGGAAGGGCTTTACGGATGGTGTGCGGTACATCGGCAGCAACAAGAGCTTGCTGCAGTTGATGGCCATCACGACCATGGCCACGCTGGGCCTGAGTGCCACGACCCTCCTGGCCGGCGCCTACTTTGAAGAGTTGCTCGATATCTCTGCCGAGTATATGGGCTTCTTGCTGGCAACGGAGGGGATAGGTATGGCCCTGGGCGCGGTGCTGATCAGCTCCTATGCTTCGTGGGCCCGCTCACGCCAGATAGTTAGCGCCACCATGATCATCCTGGGGGCTGGAATCCTCGTCTTTGCCCTGTCGCCCGTCTATTGGCTGGTCCTTGTGGGGGCGTTGGTGGTGGGGCTGTGTGTGGTCTCGGCGAGGACCACGCTGGCGGCCATGACGCAGGCCTTGGTGCCCGACTCGCAGCGCGGCCGTGTAGAGAGC
>JASFHU010000422.1:0-4950 GCA_050123055.1 Anaerolineae bacterium | reverse complement strand
TTAATAGCTTGAACGCAGCTCCACTAAACAGATAAAAATAGGCCGGAAACGCACCATACGGTAAGTGATGACAAACTCTCAGGCCGGCCTTTTCCACCATACGCGGCAAGGTCTCTGCATCAAATAGCATAGTGTGCTGGGGGGCCTGCAAACCCGGCCAGCGTTCCTTGAACAACCGGAAACTCACACTGTCGAGTCGTGGGACCTCAATCACCATGCGCCCATCCTTGGCCAAGAGATCCCTAGTCCGCTTGAGGGTATCGAGTGGTGCATAGTCGTGTTCCAGGAAGTGCCACATGCTTATCAGGTCAAAGCGTTGCTCACCAAAATCCTGCTGGGCAAGTGTACCCAGGTGAAATTCCACCTTGTCCATCCAGGGGAGAGACGACAAGTCTTTGAAATCGACACCACTAGCTGATGCCCCTGTCTTATTGGCCAGCAGGGCAAGAAATGTGCCGGCACCGCAGCCAACGTCAAGTACACGACTATCGGTATCAAGTGCCTTGTAACGACGCACAAGCGACAGCTTGTCACGGTCATGTTTGCCCATGGCCCATTCATACAGAGGTGTAAGCAATCCCCAGTCGGTTTTCTTGCGGTGGGCGATGTATTCATCATCGTAGAATTCACCGATATATTCAAAGCGTAGCCGGGGCGACTGGTAAACCAGGCCACAACCCTCGCAACGCATAAAGTGGAAACTGCCGGGGCGTCCGCCCAAGTCATCCTCTGCATCGATGAAGTGGGAGCCCTCGATACTGCCACACAGGGGACAGCAGGGTGTTTCAAATCGATCTTCC
Source organism: Anaerolineae bacterium (assembly GCA_050123055.1). GTDB lineage: Bacteria > Chloroflexota > Anaerolineae > JAAYZQ01 > JAAYZQ01 > JASFHU01. The sequence continues at coordinate 4,150 of JASFHU010000422.1, read as the reverse complement.
ATAATGGACTGACTTCTATCTTCCATTTGCAACCTCAAATCATCAGGAACAACCAGGCCAGGGAAGCCAGCCCAAGAAAAGCTGCAGCAGGCAGCAGGATATGCGGTCCCGTACTTCGGACCTCATCTAGCAACGGCAGCAGATATACACACAAGACAGCCAACACTACCATGGGGTCACGAGGCGCATGAGCGAACAGCAAGACAAAGGCAGGATACTTTGTGGGCACAAGGGCTACACGTGCAGACCTCAAAGCAGGTCGCTTCCCGGTTACCTGATACATCACGAAAAAAAACGCGTACAGGCCAAGATACGCCAGGCTCCGCTGTGCATCGGTAAGCACGAATAACAAGCCCGCCGAGATACTAGCCAGCAACCAAAGCGTTACTTGAAACTGGTGCAGGTTTTGTGTACGGAGCAGACAACGCTCTGGGTGATGTACTAAATCATGATCTACATCTTCCAGATCATCCCATAGCCTGAAAGTTATGATGAACAAGGCCGTCTGGATTCCAAAGGCAGGAAACTGGGACAGTGGTTCGGCTGTCGTGAGCAGCACGCCAATTAGAACCAGCATCCACACCAGCACGATGCGCAACTTCAGGATGCGCTCTTTCAGGTAACAGACTACCTCAGTCGCGAACAAAGCCGACCTGACCCCTATTTCCATCTACATGTACCACCTGTCCATCCTTGATCAAGCGGGTAGCATCCCGCACTCCTACAACGGCGGGTATGCCGTATTCCCGGGCTATAATCGCACCGTGAGACAATAATCCTCCCCGTTCGATAACCAGTCCCTTAATCATGAAGAATACTGCAGCCCAGCCAGGATCGGTCTGCCGTGTGATCAGTATCTGATCCTTGCATATACGGTCTATCTCGGCGACATCCAGGACTACAGCCGCGTGACCACTGGCATGGCCACCACAAGCGCCTGTGCCCACCAGACCCTCTCCAGAGGTGTCTATCTCATCTTCAATGGTAGCCATCCCCGCCTGCCAGACCTCGCCTTTCGGAAGTGTGAAACTGTCCGGAGGATTCAGGGCCATGCATGCCGAGAGCCCGGAGCGCTCCTCGGACACTCGCTGCAGGATATCGGAACCATTGATATGCCCTCCTTCCCCGAGGCTAATCGCCTCCTGGATAGCTAAATACAAGATGTCGTCGGGTTTACCGAGCAGGCCCTGCGATACCAGCCGGTCACCAAGCGCCAATGCCACATGACGCAACCTGGTATAAAGCAACGATTGTTTCATGCGAGCCCGCTCTCGAAGTCGGATCGCGCCCTGGGTTGCCCTTAGGACAAGTGCAAATACGATACCGCGTAACAAGCCCAGTTGCCCGCGGACCTTGCGCGTAGCATCGAGGCGCGCCTGCGCCTGGCGACGGCTGATTTCTGCTGGCCCCTCGCTTTCCACTGTCACGTAACTCTTCAAGAGCCTCAACACGGGCAAGGGATTCTCCGCGGGTGTTGGCTGGGCCAGCATGAGTTCACCGGAGGAGCGAAATCCCCAGGTATCGAAATAGGTATTGAGCGAATCAAGAAATGTCGGGAACTCCCCTTCACGTAAACGCGTGAGAATGTTCTCTGCGGATTCATTGATGAACACCTCAGCAAGACCTGCATCCCTGCGCAGCTCCCGTGACAGATCCCAAAGACGCTCCACGGGTTGTGCACTGGCAAGGCCCGGTAGGCCCTTGAGCAGATCATTGGCATCCACATCGGTCCGGCCATCTAGCAGTCCCTGGAGGACGCCATAGCAGACCATGGCAGCAGTATCAGCCAACGCCGCATCGGTCCAACGCTCCAGGCGGATCTCCAGGAATCTTTGGAGTAATCTTGCGAGTTGTTCCGGGCTTTTTAGTCTGAGTCTTGCCGGTGCGCTATCAGCAGCATACGCATCAACCCTTCGCTCGAATCGCCGCAGGCCACGCTGCACGTGCAGATAGCGCCAGACTACCTTTAGCGCCACCCCGAGTATCTCCCATAACTGTGCCGCCCAGCCCTGTTGAATCCGCTCAGGTTCGGGGAATTCCTGGGCACCGGTAAACTGGTTGAAGAAGCGGGCCAGCCAAGGACCACCTGGAGCAAGGTAGATAACCGTGTGGATATTGCTCAAGTTGTAATAGAGCCGTCCGCCGTGAACACCGATCAGGTTATCCAAGGCATTATCCATCGATCGCAACCGCTGTTTCGAGATACCAAAGGTCTGGCCAAGGCCTCGAAAATATGCTGCATAGCCGCGACCAACGAAACTACGCAGCATGGGAACTACGGGATCAGGGAAATTCTCGGCGATATTCGCATTGGTCCAATACACTACTGCCGACTGCTCGGCAGTGCCCGTAACTGGTCGGGACTGCAGTAAGAAAAGGTGGCCCGCCTTGTCCAGGCTCCATTCCACATCCTGGGGTACTCCGAATAGGGATTCGAGCTTTAGGGCCACCTCACGCAGTACAGAGGCCACTTCCGGAAGGGATGGTTGCCAGGTTATCGGCACATCCGGAAAAGCCTCTTCTTTTACGGTGCCCTCATCACGATTAATACGCAGACGTCCTGGGGAGACCTGTCCTGCAACGAGCTGTTCACCTAGGCCAGTACAGTACTCGACCAGCAGATCATAATCGGCCGGATTACGCGGATCACGAGTAAACATCACACCTGACACAGCTGCATCGATCTGTTGCTGGATAACCACCGCCATGCCTCGCTGCGCAGAGCGACGGTGAATCGCATAGGACACCGCCCGCTGACTAAACAACGAAGCCCAGACACCGCACACGGCTTCTGCAACCGACTCCACGGAACGACACCCGAGAAAACTATCGAACTGCCCTGCAAAAGAAGCCATTGATCCATCTTCACCGGGCGCGGAGCTGCGCACAGCGTAGACAACACCGTCTTGCAATTGCATTTCAATGTCACGAATCAGGTCAGTGTGGAGGTGACTATCAAGGAGGGTCTGCCGGAGCCATTCTGCTTCAGCGTGCAGATCTTCGGTATCACCATCCTCGAATGCAGAAAAGAAGGATGCTACCCGCTCGACGATTCGCAGACGGACCAGGTGCTGCTCCATGACCTCCACACCCAGCACCTGTCCAGGCGCGGTCTCTAGCCCCGCGCTCAGCAGCCGAGCCAAGTTGGCTGCTTTGCCCCCAAAGCGTTCCTCTTCCTTCGCACGCGCCAGAGGAACAAGATATTCCTTACTCACAGGGCCCGTGCCTTGATACCGATAACATGCATGATCATGCTGAAAAGCGCGTGCAGCACTGGTCCGAGCATCAACACCAATACCCAGGTAGCCAAGGGAACGGGGACTAGCAGGCTCAGCACCAGCAATGTACCCAGTACAGAGTCATAACGATCAATGAGCAGGACAGGCAGTCGCAGCCAGGATTGGGCAGGTGCCTGACCAGGCTCGATTCCCAATTGTCGCTTTATGAAGGAGTTTGGCAGCTCCGCCAACATGAAAGCCAGTCCACACATCATGCCAAGCAATCCGTACTCCAAGGGGGTCAGGTTCCACAGGGCGTCACTCAATACATTCGGTAACAGCTCCTCCCTGGCACCACCCAGAATCATGAAGGCCAATGCGGTGGCCAAGGGCATCACCATAAATCCGCACACCCTTTTATTCTCGCCAAACAGGCGCTTGCCACGGAACTCCATGCCAGCGTCAACGGGCCAGGCGAAACGCTGTGACAGCTTGGTGCGCAACCAAGATATATGTACTACACCAGCAACGCTCATGGTGATCAAGATAAAGGTCGCTCTAACAGCCGCCTCGAGACTCATTCGCCTCCCTCAAGCATATCGGTCTTACCAAAGAGAAAGCGCGTGCCGGACATTTGCTTGACCTCCCAAATCCAGCTCAACCACAGTTTCTCGTTGGGAGGCACATAGGATATTTCGCGTAAGAGGTAGCCCGGCACTGATGGATAGAGGTGATGCAATTCATGCGCATCGAAGTGTAGCAGCAGCCATGACAGCCAACCTGGCAACCTTAGGGATCGTGTGAATGGCTCCTGCTCCATGGTCGGGAAAGGCCGGACATCCTGACCATGGCTTAGATTGGTTGGCATGTCGGTATGTTGACTCAGAAGCAAAAGGTCCTGGCCCATGAGTGCCAGTAACAAACCGGGGCCA
>JASFHU010000421.1:0-4955 GCA_050123055.1 Anaerolineae bacterium | reverse complement strand
TGCCAGGCGCGGCAGGGCCTCGGTAGCCGGGGCAAGCACAAAGCCGTCTATGCGCTGCGAGGAGCGCTGGGTGGTCGGGTCAAAAACACGCAGGCTGTCGATCTCGTCGCCAAAGAGTTCAACACGCACCGGCTGCAACAGTCCGCGCCCTGTCTGGTGTGAATCCAGAAGGTTTGGTGGAAAAACATCGATCAGGCCACCGCGCCGGCTAAAGGTGCCCGGCTCTTCGACGACTGTCTCAGGCCGGTAGCCATGCGCAACCCAACTGCCCAGCATCCGCTGGAGATCCACCTCCTGTTCCAAGCGATACTCGCGCATGCCCAATCGGAACTCGCGGACCGGCAGGGTCTTGTGCATGAGCGCGCGCGCCGAGGCCACGACGAGAGGTGGCTTGGCTCCAGAATCTGTTCCTGTTTGCGTTCCTTTCCACCTGAGCAGTGCCGTCAGTGCCGTCAAGCGGTCCGTTATGGTCTCCCTCGTCCATGGTACCCGTTCGTAGGGCAGAGGATCGGGCTCGGGGAAGGGCAGGATAGCGCCAGAGCCAGCCCAGGTGCGCAGTTGCTCCGTCCAGTACCCGACCCGCTCGGCACGGGCGGTGAGCAGGATGAGGGGGCGTCCCAACTGCTGGTAGAGGGCAGCAACCAGGTAGGGGCGCGCTGCCTGGATCACGCCCAGGGCCTCCTGGTCTTGAACCCCCAAGCCCTCTTCTGGCGATCCCTGTCTGATTGCCTCGACCAGTTGCCGGAAGGCGGGCATTTCGTGGATCAGGGGCAAAAGCCCGGCCAGATTCACTGTTCGTTCTCCTGGCAGGCGCTTTCGCTGGTGACGGGGGGGCGGTTGAATCGATCCATCGCCGCCACGATCCCCTCGGCGAGCCAACACTCGATGGCCGCCACCGAACGCTCCGCGACTTGGGCAAAGCAAGCCTGTTCCTCGGTCGAAAAGGGCTGGAGGACATAGTCGGCCGGGTCCATCCTGCCCGGCGGTCGATCGATCCCTACCCGCAGGCGGGGAAAGGCCTGTGTTCCCAGCACCTCGATGATCGAACGCATCCCCTTGTGTCCCCCTGAGCCGCCTTCGGAGCGCAGGCGCAGACGCCCCAGTGGCAGGTCAAGATCGTCGTAGACTACCAGGATGGACTCTGGGGGGATCCCGTGCGCCCGGCTCAGCCGGCCCACGGCCCTGCCGCTCAGGTTCATGAAGGTCTGAGGCTTGGCCAGGAGGATCCGGCGCTCTCCAATCGGGCCTTCGGCCACGTAAGCCCTTGTCCTCCTGCGCCGGGCAAAGACCAGTCCGTGAGCCCGGGCCAGGGCGTCTACCACCAGAAAACCGGCGTTGTGCCGGTGGTCAGCATACTTGGTTCCGGGATTGCCCAGGCCAACGACCATTGCCCGGGAAACGGGCAATCCTTCGTCAACCGGCTCAGTCTTCATACATCCCCAGGCCTTCTTTGCCCCGTTGGGCAAGCCAGCGCGCCAGCGACGCCAGCGCCCCCTTGAAGACGAAAAAGAGTCCCAGTCCCACAAAGAGGGACACGGTCGCAACAGTACCCCAACAGGCCGCGTCGCTGACATTCTGGAATGGCAGGTTCATCGGTTCCGGCGTGTCGGCTGGAAGTGCTGTCGGCAGTGCGGTGGCGGTCGGCCTCGGGGTTGGGCTCGAGACTGTCGGGACCCCGATGACCACCGTTGATGTCGGTTCTGGCGTGTTGGTGGGCGGCGCTTCAGTGGGTGTAGCTTCCGGCGTCGGCGTTTCGGTGGGTCGTGTATTGGATACCTGGATTCCCCTCACAAAATACTCGTCATAATTCCCATCCAGGCGTACAACTCGCAGTCGAAGGCTGTAGACGCCATCGGGGATCAGAGTCGTATCCCACAATCCCAGCCTCCCCTGGACGACAGGGACGGTAAAGGGCGAGCCCCCGATGGGCGTCCATTGGTCGCCTGGATTGGGCTGGGGGCCATAGTGGACTTCGTATTTTTGAAACTGAGGATGGGTGGCACTGCCCTCAATAGGCACCAGACCCCGCACCGTAGCCTGGTCGCGGGGTGACGTTATCTGGCCTGTTGTCTGGGCCTGTACGACTCGAACGACTGGGAGTGCCAATAGCAGCAACCCCAGAGCAATAATCGCAGCGGTTCTTCTCATCAATGGCTACCCTCCGCACACAGAGAGGATCGCATAAGTGTAGCACAGAACAGGCCGGATGACAAAACGTGAGGCACGAAATGTGAAGCGAGAAACGAAAAGCCTGGCCTGCAACCCGTGAGACATGGGGGGCAGGAGGCGGAGGTGAGCCAGCCCAACTCTTAGCCTATGCGTCTGGGGATGTGTCAAACAGACCCTCGACGCTCATATAGCCCTGGCCTGCGTCGGCAAAGATGACGACGATGGTCTTGCCCGCGTTCTCGGGGCGACGGGCCAGATCCAAGGCTACGAAGGCCGATGCACCGGAGGTGATACCCGCCAACAGCCCCTCCTTGGCGGCGATCTCGCGGCTGGTGGCAAAGGCATCCTCTACGCGAACGGTGACGATCTCGTCCATCAGATCGGGTTCATAGAGGCCGGGCACAAAGCCGGGGCCGATGCCCAGAAGCCGATGGGGCTTGAACTCCCCTTGCGACATGAGCGCGGCGCCCTCAGGCTCAAAGCCGATGCAGCGCACCGAAGGATTGCGCTCCCTGAGCACCGTGGCCACACCGGTCATGGTCCCACTCGACCCCAGGCCATGGACAAAGATGTCCACCCGCCCCCCGGTGTCGCGCCAGATCTCCTCGGCCGTGGTCTCGATATGGGCCTGGGCATTGGCTGGATTATGGTGCTGTTCCATATAGATGGCCTTGGGTAACGAGGCTGCCAGTTCCTGGGCCTTTTCCCGCGAGCCCCGGATGCCTGCTTCGGCCGGAGTGAGTACCAGTTCCGCGCCCAAGGCGCGCAGTTGCTTCTTGTGCTCGTCGCTCATCAGCTCGGACATGCAGATGACGACGTGATAGCCCTTCAGCCGGCCGATGTAGGTCAACGCTGTGCCCGCATTGCCGCTGCTGGCCTCGATGATGGTCCCGCCAGGGGCCAGTTGGCCCGAGCGTTCCGCGTCCTCGATCAGGTAGAGGGCGGGGCGGTCCTTGAGGCTGTAGGGGTTAAACATCTCAAGTTTGGCCAGGATCTCAGCGTCCAGCCCGGCTGTCAGGCGGTTGAGCCGCAACATCGGCGTGCGACCGATGAGTTCGGTAAGTGAATCGACGATCATCAAGTTGCTCCTCAAAAGCGTCTATGATTGGCTGCGTGGCCAGCCGCGGCCTTCCTCACGAGGCTGTCGCTGCCTTGCGAGCCACGGCCACGAGCCGCCGGGCATCCATGTCGTAGGGCGCGCCGTTCAGATCGCCATACAGCTCGACCGAGCTGAAGCCGGCGTCCTGGAGCAGTCTCCTTAGCTCCTGGCCACCATATAGGCGGTGGCCAACCTCAAATTCTCGTCGCTGCTCGTCCTTGATCACGATCCAGCGGTTCTCTATCCAGGTCCAGTCCCGGCTGACCCTCCGTTCCTGCAGAAAGAGGGTCCCGTCGGGTAGCTCGGTCCAGTCGCGCGGAAGGAAGACACGGGCCAGTACCTCTTTGCCCATCAACTCTATCACCAGTGCCCCACCGGCTTTGAGTGAGCGGTACAGATTGTTCACCACCTGCTGATCCTCGGCCGGATCCTCAAAGAAGCCAAAGGAGGTAAAAAGGTTGATGGCCGCATCAAAGGCTTGGGGGCGCACAAACTCGCGCATATCGGCCTGGATCCATTCCACATCCAGGCCCTCATCGCCTGCTCTCTGGCGGCCGATCTCCAGGTAGGTGGCAGTCCGGTCTACCCCGGTCACGCGATAGCCCTTCCGGGCGAGTTCCAGGCTGTGGCGACCCACGCCGCAACAGAGATCCAGCACCGCGGCCGGGGGCTCGAGCCCCAGCATTGAGATAATGCCGTCCACTTCCTGAGGCGCCGCTTCCAGCCGGTCCTGATCGAACAACGGCACCGTCTGCCAGAAAACATCCTGCTCATGCCAGACAGTCATGATTATCTCCTTTCGCAAGTGCGAGCCAAGGTGCAGTATAGCATGGCCTGCGCGGGGCGACAAACCAGCCTGTCACGTCCACAAAAAAACCCCGGCGCCGCACGGGCGCCGGGGGATATAGAGTGCCCTTACCAGTGGATCACCACCAAGGTACCGGTGGGCGCCCAACTGTAGAGCCAGGCTGCATCGGACCGGGTTAGATTGATGCAACCGTGACTCATGGGCCTGCCAAAGTTGTTGTGCCAGTAGGTGCCGTGCAAGGCGTAACCCCTGTAGAAGAACATGGTGTGGGGCACGCCAGGCAGATAGTAGCCCGGTCCCGACATGGTCACGCTGGGATATTTGGCATAGATTCTGTACCGCCCGGGCGGCGTCGGGTAGCGGGAGATACCGGTCGAGACGACCATGGCTCGGATGGCTGTGTTGCCCTGATAGGCACGCACGGTCTGGCTGCTCAGATCGACGTCGATCCATTTGGCGCCGCCACCAGTACTGGGGGCCGTGTAGCCGCCGCTGCTGCTGCCGCCGCTGGGGATCCTCAGTCGCTGGCCGACATAGATCAGGCTGGGGTTGCGCAGCCCATTGGCCGAGGCAATGGCTGCCACCGAGGTTCCGTAGCGCCGGGCAATGCTGGACACGTTCTCGCCCCGCCGCACGATGTGAACCCCTCCGCCGGAGGGCGCCGTGCCGCCGCCGCGGCTGCTACTTCCGCTCCCGCTGCCTGAGCTCCCGCCACTTCCGGGAATGGTCAGTCGCTGACCGGAATAGATAAAGCTGGCATTGCGCAAGCCGTTGGCGCTCACGATAGCCTGGACGCTGGTCCCATAGCGGCGGGCGATGCTGTAGAGCGTGTCGCCTCGGCGAACGATATAGACCGATCCGCCCCCACTGCTTCCGCCA
>JASFHU010000420.1:0-4965 GCA_050123055.1 Anaerolineae bacterium | reverse complement strand
ACAGCAGCGACTGTTCCGTTTCCGGGTCAAAGAACTGTACTTTGTCCCGGTTGTACGCCAACGAGACACTATCGCCGATGCGCAGTTTGAGCGCCGGATCGACCAGCACGCGGACGCTCTTGCCAGCAATGTGCACATCGACTAGATCGTCGCGGCCCAGGGGCTCCACGACATAGACTTCCCCCCCGATCCCGTCCTCGGCCACGGTGACATCTTCAGGGCGTAGGCCGAGGATGACCTCGCCCCGGTCAACTGCCTTGTCGCCGCGATCGTCTGGCACAAGCAAGTCAATGCCCTCCCGGCGTGCGTGGTACCCGTCGGCCTCCCGGCTAACCTCAACCTCCAGAAAATTCATCGGTGGATTGCCAACAAACCCGGCGACAAAGAGTGTACTTGGCTGATCGTACAGTTCGTCGGCTGTTGAATAGGCCTGCAGCTGGCCATCCCGGATAACCGCGATCCGGTCGGCCATGGTCATGGCCTCCACCTGATCATGGGTGACATAGATGGAGGTAATGCCCAGTTCCATCTGCAGGCGTTTGATCTCGCCCCGCATGGAAAGCCGCAGCCGGGCATCCAGGTTGGACAGTGGTTCATCAAAGAGGAGCAGGTCGGGCTGCTTGGCCAGGGCACGGCCCAGGGCAACGCGCTGTTGCTGGCCGCCCGAGAGCTCCCCGGGCCGGCGCTCGAGAAGCTGCCCAATGCCCAGCATGTCGGCAGCCTCTTTGGCGCGAGCATCCATCTCGCTCTTTGGCACCTTGCCTAGCCGCATGGGGAAAGTGAGATTCTGGTAGACGGTCATGTGGGGATAGAGCGCATAACTCTGAAAAACCATACCAATCTTGCGATCCCGCGGGGCAAGATGGTTCACCACGCGATCGTCGAACTGGACAATGCCGCTCGTCGGCTTGTAGATGCCCGCAACCATGAGCAACGTGGTCGTTTTTCCACAGCCCGAGGGACCCAAGAAGGCGACGAACTCACCATCCTTGATATCCAAGTTCACATCGTCAACGGCAATGACGGAGCCGAAATGCTTGCTCAGGTTTTGCAACAGAACCTTCATGTGTTGTCATACCTCCCTGGTATGCAGAGAAGCTGCCCCATAACAGCTTCCAAGCTTTGTCCGCCAGAAACAACCGAAATGGAAAGCCATCCGCGGACAAAGCCTAAGTCCCGCCCTTGCTCCCGCCGCCAAAAATGCTCAGTAGGTACTCTTGGGTAAAGATAAAGAAGATGAGCACCGGAATCATCTGGAACATTCCGACGGCTGCTACCCGGCTGTAGTTGACGGGAGCCGTGTCGCCCATCAGGCTGTTGAGGTAGGCGGCAAGGGTGCTCTTTTGTTGGTCGGTGATAAAGGTGTATGGAATCAGGAACGCTCCCCAGCCCGAGATGAAGGTGAAAATCGCCAGGGCCGCGATGCCAGGCTTGATGGAGGGCAGCATGATCTCCCACCACACCCGAAGGCGCGAGCAGCCGTCGATCAGCGCAGCACGTTCCATGTCCCACGAGACGTTGTCAAAGAAACCCTTCATCAGCCATATCCCCAGAGGGAGCGACAGGGCAACCATCACCATGGCTACACCACCCACCGTGTTGTAGCCAAAGCCGCCAATGACCGGCAGCCCCTTGCCAAGGATAGGGACGCCGGAGATCCAGCGCAGGACAAAATAGATGGCGATGAGCAGGGTCACGCTGGGGAAGGCATGCAGGATCAGCGTACCGCCCAGGAATGTCTTGCGACCGGGAAAGCTGATGCGGGAGAGCGCATACCCTCCCAGGGCCGAGAGTAGCACCACGCCGATCGTCAGCAGGACGGACAGCAGGAGGGTGTTGAATGTGACCATCCAAATATTGGGGTCCTCCCACAGAAACGACCAGTTAGCCAGTGTCAGGCCACCAAAGTTCCCTTCCGAGTCCACCGGCACCAGGCCATAGGTGCGACCGGAAAAGGTCGAGATGATGATCCAGATGTAGCCGACAAAGACGGGGATGGTCAGGATAGTCAGTAGGATGTAGGGTACGGCACTGCTCAAGCGTTGTTTCCACGTCATCGTGTTCCCTCCTCACATTGCCTCAATCTTGGGTTCCTCTACCAGTGCGTTGAACTGGAAAAAGCGCATGTATATCACCGAAGCCACAATGCCAATGGCCACCAGCAACATGGCCAGGGCTGCGCCAAAGCCCCACTGAAAGTTCCCCCAGTAGTTATTTAACGCCCGGTGATAGGCCCACAGCGCCCACACCTCGGTGCCACCCGCGCCGTCGGTGAGGAGGTAGATTTGTTCAAAGGAGGTTAGAAGCGACAGCGTCTGGTAGGTAATGACAAAGAGCAGTGGCCAGCGAATCATGGGCAGAATGACGTGGCGAATGCGCTGCCAGGCATTGCAGCCATCCACCTGGGCAGCGATCATGTAATCCTTGGGGATCGATTCGATCGCCGAACTAAAGATGATCATGCCAAAGGAGGCCCCTATCAACCCATTGGTAAAGATGACGAACACCCAGGGCTGAGCGGTCACCCAGTTCGTGGTCTCCATGCCCAAGGGGCCGAGTACGTGCTGGTTCAGGATGCCGTACGGAGAGTCGGCGCCAATGAACTTCCACATCATGATATAAACCACGGAGGGTGTGAGGCGCGGCAATAGCCAGAGGGCGCGGTAGACAAAGCCTGCCCGGCGGGAAACGTGCGTGCTAAGGAGTGCCACAACCAAGGCCATGCCGACGTTGAAAAGTACCAGCGTCAAAAAGACATACTTGACCGTGGCCCAGAGGTTGAGGGGGGTCATGGGATTCTGCACAATCTTCACATAGTTTTCGAAACCTACCCACTCCCAGTTTTTGAAGCCAGTGGACGAGCTCAGATTGGTCAGCGAGATACCAAAGAGAATTATCACCGGCAAAAAGAAAAACGCGATGGTCAGCAAGCCAGCCGGTGCCATAAAGAGCATCGGGCTGGTCACGCGGCGCAACCGGGTCTTTAGGGTCGCCGGCGCCCTGGGGGGCGCTGCCGACGTTGGAGCTGTAGCCATATCCGCCTCCTACTTGCGAAAGAATAGTGCCGGAGTCTGGGGGCGCGAGACGCTGTCTCGCGCCCCCAGGAGCGGTTAGCTCACTTGACGATCAAAAAATCGCCCACTTCCACCTGCAACTGTTGGATTGCCGCTGCGGCTGCCTCCTCCGGATCCATCTCGCCATTCTCTGCACGGAGCATAAAGTCGAAGATGATGTCGAAGTAGGGGCCGTACATCACGTGGTTGGGTGCGTAGTAGTTGTGGTCGAGCATGTAGAGGGTGTCGGTCAGGAAGACGTCATTGGCATAGTCCTCATAGTCCGCCTGGCTGTACAAGATGCCCAAGTGAGTGCTACCCACGGCATGGAGCGTGTTTAGCTCCGGCGTCGTGGTTTTGGCCAGTACGGCGCAGGCCTTATCATAGAAACCCTCGTCGCCCGCGGCCTCTTCTGTGGTGATCATGTAGACCAGCGGGTGGGAGAGCGTGCCCGCTTTCATGCCCGGCTCGCCTGCCGGCTGCAAGGCATAGCCAAAGTTCTCGAACAGATACTCCTGGCCGCCCAGATCTGCGACATAGTTTTTGGCCCAGTCGGCCCAGTGCCAGACGCCGCCGTTCCAGAACAGAGCGTTGCCGTGGGAGACAGTGTCGTGCCAGATGGCCCAGTCGGTGCCGATAAAGTTCTCGGGGGTGATGCCCTCGTCCACCACACGCCGCTGGAACGCATACCACTTTTTCAGAGCATCCTCGACGACCACCAGCTTGTCCTCGGCGGGATCGTAGAGCTCGCCGCCGTAGGAAAAGTAGTATTGGATATGGTCCCCACCTTTGCTCGGGCGGTGCCAGTAGCCGTATCCCGGTTCGACCACGCCCGCTTCGACGGCCTCTTTGGCCGTGGCGATCAGGTCGTCCAGCGTGAACTCGCCGTTCATGATCTTGTCGGGCAGACCCTCGATGTCGGCATCGCTCCAGCCCAGTTCCTTCAGCTTGGTCTTGTTGAAGAACATGGGTCGGGCCTCGGTATCCTGGGGCACGGCCCAGACCTGGCCGTTCCACTCGCCCGAGGACCACAGGCTTTCGATGACGTCATCGTACTCGGGGTACATCTCGCGGCACTTGTCGAACGACTCGATATAGCCCGCGTTGGCCCACACGGGCACGTCCTCATGCCCGGAGAGCATGATGTGTGGCGCTTCACCTGCATCGGCAGCCAGGGTGAACTTTTTCTTATAGTCGGCCCAGCCAGCGTCGTCGTTGAGGCCGTCTACCGTCACCCGCGCCGCACTGCCCTCCGCCTCGTACATCGCGTTGACCAGGGGGCCGGCCTTCATCGGGGCATCGGCACGCCAGTGCTCAACGTCATTGGCCTGGGCCCATACCTCGATGTTGAACACATCACCGGCAACCTCCTTCTCGACCGTCTCGACGACCGTCTCCACGACCGTCTCGACGACCGTTTCCGGCTCCGGCGCTGCCCCACAGGCAGCCATCACCAGTGAAAAGACGACCAGTAGGCTCAGAATACTCAGCAGCTTCTTTGACATGCTTGTTTCCTCCTCGTGATTTGAATCGCAGATTGGACGACAGTTGCCCTTTGGGGCGCTCAGTTGTGCGCCGCCGGTCAAGGATTGCCAATCCCACACGGTAGTGGCTCGCTCACCCCCCTTCTCTTCCACTGACTAGAGCAGGAGCCGGTCCGGTTGTCTCGCGCACGACCAGCTCGGTCGGCAGGAGATCACCTTGCGGGGCAACCCCACTCTCGATCAGTTGCAGCATCATGGACATGGCAGCCTGGCCCAGCCGGTAGCTGGGCTGGCGAACCGTTGTCAGGGGTGGACAGTAGTAGGCTGCCAGTTCCAGGTCGTCGAACCCTATCACCGAACAGTCACAGGGAACCTTTTTGTTCGCCCGCGACAGAGCATGGATGGCGCCCATAGCCATCATGTCGTTG
>JASFHU010000419.1:0-4973 GCA_050123055.1 Anaerolineae bacterium | reverse complement strand
GCCGCCTGCGCGGCTACTATTGGACGATGGCTGTCGACAGCTTTGTCTGGGGGCTGGGCTACACGCTGCTGTTTGGGATGCTGACCCAAACCTATGGCTTTACTACCTTTCAGTTGGGCATCATGTCGAGTCTGATGGCCCTGGTCTGGACAGTCTGTCAATGGCCCGTGGGCAAGCTGATCGACCGCTTCGGCAGCAAGCCGGTGATGGTCCTGTCCCAGGCCTGCAGCTTGCCAATCGTTCTGGGCTTTATGCTGGTATCGTCGTTCCCTGCCTTTGCCGGGTTGTATGCCAGCGTGGGGATTATGGCTGCGACCTGGATGCCTGCTCAGAGAGCGATACTGGCCAACAGCCTCTCCGAGCGAGAGCTCGGGGAGGGCCTGGGCCGGCTGGCGGCTTTTCAGGGGCTGGTTGGGTTTCCGGCGCCCTTTATCGGCGGCCTTTAGTACGATGCCTTTGGCTTCCAGGCTCCCCTGTTGGCCAACCTGATCGGCATCCTGGTCACCGCGGTGATGCTGGTGGTTCTGGTCGAGGAACCGGCGCGGCAGGCTGAGCCGTACCGCTAGAACAGTTGGGCATAGGTGTCCATGAACAATAGACAAACGCCCGAATACAAGGGAGTGGTCCTGACCGGGCGGCTGGTTCTGGGTCGATAGCATGGACACGATTGGCTTCTTTGAGCAAATCAGGAAACTGCCAAGCTACCGGGACCATCTTGTCCCGTGCTGGCCAAGAAACGTACGTCCGCCTGGCAGCCTGCTCTAGCGGACGGGAGCAGGCAAAGGAACCTGAGCGCCAACGCACCGTGCCGAGGTCAACTGGGTGCGCGCATTCTCGGACCCTAAACCTCTTCGACGGAAGCCAAAGACCCATCGGGTCTACTGATTCCCGAAATCAGCGGGGAAGCGAGGGCAGACGTCCTTGGTGCCATCGCGGAACTGGGTGTAGATCATCTCTTCCCACTCGGGACCCTTGACCAAGCCCAGGTGATCATCCGTTTCCAGCGCGATGCCTGTTTCGTGGGCAACGATGTACATTGGATTTGGCTTGGCCTCCGGTAGGGGCAGTTGCTCATGACGGCGTACACGTTCTTCTCCGCGTACCACTCGATGCCGATGCCGTCGGGCACCGGTGAAGCTGGGTACATCATGCCGCGTGTCACGACAATCTCGTCGGGCTTGATCTGGTTCGGCTGAACGATATTGATGTCATTGTGGTCGGCCAAGAACCGAACCATTTCGCCCCACGTGCAGAGCAGAAAGCCTGGCAGCCACGACCGAGATCTGGTTCTAGACCGGAGCCAGCGTCCCGGCAAAGATCATCCACGCCAAAGCGGTCTTGGCCAATAGACTCAGGACAATGTACATCCGCTCCCCGAACAGGTAGTTCTTCCACGGGCCAATCTGCTTGTACTGCAGCAACATGTTCAGGGCAAAGATGTTGAAGAACACGAACAGCGTGGGAATGATGGCGTACACAAAGCCGGGTGGCTCTGCGCCCTCTGTCCCCAATGCGCCCAGGAAATACATCACGATGACGATCCAGGGAATAACCCCGGCGATGCAGCCATAGATGAAGGCCGTCCAATTGGTCTTGGTGGTCCTTTGGTTGTGCAGCTCCATCATGATGCCGAACAGGTTCATCGCCGCGTTGAGGCCGAACAGCAAGATCATGGTCCCCAGGTCCCAAATGCCGACGAGCATGCCGATGAGCACGATCATCAGCGAAGAACTCAGGGCGTATTCGTAGAACCGTATAGGGTTCATGCCCGTCTTGAGTTTGCTGACGTACGACTTGTACCCCACTGTGGCAAGATAAAAATGAGCGATGGCCGAAAGGAGCAGGAACACGGCCACGGCCGGGCCGAACCGCAGCTCGTAGAGCAGCTCCGGATTGGGTGCGGCGGTAAAGGTGTCGAGGTCGAACGATAGGAAAGTGGTGTAGATTGGATAGGTGGTGTCATTGCTCAGGACGATCATCAAGATTCCCTGCAATAGGTGGAGAAAGCCCATGATCGCGTTGAAGCGGCGCAGTCCAAGGAAAGTTTTCTCCGGAGCGTTTACGACATCAGTCGTCGCGGCAGATTGTGCAGACATTTCTTGCCTCCTTCTGGTTTTCTTTCTGATGTGATTATACTCCACTTCTTCATGGTGTCCAAGTCGCTTGGACCGCCACATCCGGGTGCCCCCCATCAAATGCGTGTCGCACCCAGTCTGGCTGGTTTTCTGCACCCTGCTCGTACGCGCCACCCGGCTTCTGCTAGCGTGCCGGTCGCTCTTCCAATGTCACATTCACGCGCAGCATTTTCTCACCACGGAGAATGTCCAGTGTCACTGTCTGCCCAACCCTATACTCGGCCAGAAAGACGTCAAGGTCGTCCATATCTCGTGTCTCGACGCCATCGATGGCCACCACTATGTCCCCGCCAGTTGGCAAGCGCATGCCTTCGAACTCGACCCGCCGATCGTTGCCTCGGAGACCGGCCTGGTCGGCCGGACCTTCTGGAGCCACCCGCTGAAGCAGAATGCCCTGATCTACTGGAAGATCCAGCGCCTCAGCAATCATCGGATTGAGCGACAGACCGCGGATGCCCAGCCACGGGTCAGCGTAGCCCCCTGTCGCAATCAAGGATGGGACAACGCGCTTGACCGTGCTCACCGGCACAGCAAAGCCCACGCCGGCGCTGCTGCCGCTGCTGGAGAAGATGAGAGTATTGACGCCGATGACTTTGCCCTGAGCGTTCAGCAATGGCCCACCCGAACTGCCGGGATTGATGGCTGCATCGGTCTGAATGAGCTGCAGAAGCGGGTAGCTGCTCTCCTGGCGCACTATCCGGCCCAAAGCACTGATAATGCCGGTGGTCATGGTCTGCTCAAATCCAAACGGACTGCCAACCGCAATCGCACGCTGGCCCACACGTAGGGCTGACGAATCTGCGAGTGGTACCGCCTTTAGGAGGTCGTCGGGCACGTCGACCCGCAAGACCGCCAAGTCGCTATCGACGTCGGTTCCCACAAGTTCCGCTTCGACGACTGTTTCGTCGGCAAACCGGACCAGGATCATCTCCGCTTCCTCGACGACGTGATTGTTGGTCACAATGTGACCGCCCGAATCTATGACAAAGCCGGAGCCCCCACCGCTTCCCCTGGCAGTATAGACGCCGATATTGACGACTGAGGGACTCACCTGCTCATAAAGCCTGACGAGTGCCTGCTCCTCAGCAGCAGCCAGGTCCAACGGCTCCTCAACCCTGGCTTCGGGGATGTCGATATCCGCCGCAGCGGACCCGGGGACCAGCTCCGGTTCTGATTGTCGTGATTGCACAACGATCGCGCTTGCCTCGGTAGGTTGTGCCTCCAACTCGAATGCGACCAGGCCGATACTGAGGAGAGTCCCCACCATGAACCCAAAGCCCAACAAAAGTATACCTACTATCAGTTTCATGCAATTCCCCTTTTCCAAAGGGCCCGTGTCCGGCGCCCATTGTGTCATTGTTTAAAGAAAATACCTTGTGTGTTTGCTGTCGAATTGAGTGTTTGTACGAATCTCCCCCATCACACGCCGGCTGGCCTCACGCCGTCAGCTCGCCGCGCAGGCGGATTTGATTCCACAGGTGCTCAAGGGTGACAACACCCAGGAGCCGGCCATTCTCCAAGATCGGGACCGTGCGCAAGCCTTCCTCGTTCATTCTCTGCACGAGGCCCCAGACATCGTCCTCTGCGTCAGCGGCAACAGCCGAGTTTGCAGAAGTCATCACCTGTCCGGCCGTGAGTTGTTCCCTTTGGGTCCGAGATACGCCCTTGACATCCTCCAGCGTGATCACTCCCTGGGAATCGTGACTGTCGCTGACAAAGAAGCAGCGCTGGTCGCCCTTGAGCAGATGGTCCTCCACCAAGCGATCCAGTCGCAGGTCGCTTGACACCGGGGCGCACTGCTCGATCATCACGTTGCGCGCCTTGAGCCCGGACAGCATATCCTGCAAGGCCGCCTGCTGGTAACTGGCCCGGGCAGCATTGTTCAGGTACCAACCGATGAAGGCCAGCCAAAGGCCATTCGTCAGGCCACCCAGAAAGAACTGCAGTACGCCAAAACCGATGAACCCAAAGGCGATGACCTGGCCGGTTCTGGCTGCCCAGCGGGTAGCATTCTGATAGCCACCGCCAAACTGCCAGAGCGCCGCTCGCAGCACGCGCCCGCCGTCCAGCGGAAAGCCAGGGATCATGTTAAAGGCGGCCAGCAGCAGATTAATGCGGCCCAGGTAGGCAAGTGGCGCCGCGACGACTGCATACTCGGTCAGAATCGCGCCCAGCCCGCCAAAGATGGCGGCCAGACCCAGGCTGGTCAGTGGCCCCGCAATCGCAATGCGGAACTCGGCCCCGGCCGTGGGTGGCTCTCGTCCAATCTGAGCGACACCACCAAAGATGAACAGGGTGATGCTTTTGACCGGAACTCCCTCTCGCAGCGCCAGCACAGAGTGGCCCAGCTCATGAAGGAGCACCGAGGCGAAAAAGAGGAAGGAGGCAAATGCACCGACGATCAGGTAGGTGAGTGAACTCCAGCCGGGGTTTGTCTGAGGAAAGTAGCCAGCCGCCAACGACCAGGTTATCAGCGCAGCGATCAGGAACCAACTCAGATGCAGCCGGATCGGTATTCCCAGAATTCTGCCCAAACTTAAAGAACCTCTCATTGTGAACCTCCCTTTCTATTTCTATGTCTATCGGTTGAAGGTTGAGGGTCCTGTTTACCACCAGGACCCCCTTGTCCGGCGTTGCCAACCCGCTCGAACCCCTAACCCTGAGCACAGTATACCACAGTCATCAGGTTTTGTCAAGGTATTGTCGATATTGTTAACAGATCTCTAACGTTTCCGGGTCACTCTGGCAGGGCTGGAAGCAGCTTGGAAACGCCATATGTCCGCTCAGAGCGGCTAGCCTGCCGATGCGTGGCTCTCCTTCCGATTGAACTCAATGGGG
>JASFHU010000418.1:0-4987 GCA_050123055.1 Anaerolineae bacterium | reverse complement strand
CTTCATAGGCGGGACGCCCCAGAGCGCTTGGGGCTTCGCGCCCTACTTTGCCGGCGTCGTGGCCATTTCCGTCATTCTGACACCCATGTTCAACAATGCCCGTGGCAGCCTCCTGATCGCCGTCCTGTACCACTTCCAGATGATGAACCCGATATGGCCCGATGCCCAGCCCTGGGATAATCTCTTGTTTATCGCCGCTGCCGCTATCATCGTTTGGCTCAACCGGCGCACCATGTTCCAGCGCGGCTCCGGCGTGACCGACATCCTTATGCCCGAACAAGCACCAGAGTTGAACTCAGGCATGGCCCTCAGATCGCCAGCCTATCTTCTCAGTGGTATCACAAAGAGAAGAATGTCTACCTAGTCATCTGGCTAGGGAGCGGACTATCCATCTGACCAGATCAAGGACTCCCCAGATGCCTGGTGCGTTGCGGGAGTCTTTGATCAATAATCAATCCAACGATGAAGCACCAAGAGAGGCAGAGGGACAGACTGCACTGACACGGAGACAGCATGGATAGGAGACTTTCCAGACGCGTCATCTTGGGATCGGCAGCACTTGCGGGGGCGATACCCGCGGGGCTCATCTATCGTCAATACCAGCACGATATGTCTATGGCCTACCGGCGAATCTCGAGCGGCGGCAAGGTGATTGAGTCGGCCTGCGGACCGATCGAGTACTCCGCATTCGGTGAGGGCACCCCAATGCTGATCGTGCACGGTTCTGGGGGCGGGTGCGACCAGGGTGAATACTTTGCCAGACTGATCGGCGGCCGCTTTCACTGGGTTGCTCCGTCTCGTTTTGGGTTCCTGAGCAGCCCCGCGCCAGACGGTGCCGATTCGGTGCAACAAGCCGATGCATATGCCTGCCTTCTGGATGCCTTGGGCATTGATCGTGTGGGGGTGGTCGGCGTTTCGATGGGCGGTCCCTCCGCACTGCTGTTCGCTCTGCGCCATCCTCAGCGAACCACGTCATTGGTCCTTATCAGCGCCGCCAGCCATGCCATCCCACCTCGCCCTGCCTTCCTGGCGACCTTATTCAAGGTTTTTCTCAACGATTTTGCTTTCTGGTCGATGGTGCGTGTGAGCCCCCAGGGTCTCCTTGCTGCACTGGGAGTTCCGCCTGAAGTGCAGAAGCATCTGCCACCTGAGGATGTGGCACAACTGAATGCGTTTTTGAGATCGATCGAGCCGATGGGTGCCAGGCGCAGCGGGCAGAATCTTGAGCAACACATGTCCGAGTATGATGCGCAGCAGATTCGCAATATTCGGGCGCCGGCCCTGGTACTACACGCTCCTGATGACACGCTGGTCGCCTTTGAGCAGGGTGAGTTTGCTGCCCGTGGTATCGCGGGAGCACAGTTGATCCCAATGGAACAAGGCGGCCATCTTGCCTTGCTGATGACCAGCAACATTGGGGCAAGAGAGAAGGTTCTACAGTTCTTGGAAGACCACAACAATTGATAGAAGAAGGAGGTACGCTATGTGGATCTTGATGCTTGTTCTGTTGCTACTCGGTGCGCAACTCAACCTCACGGCGATTGTCCCGCTCCAGGCGGGGGATACGCCACCGCCCTGGTGGGTGGGCGGCCGGTTGCTCTGGCCCTTTGCCGTGGAAACGCGGACGGTTCTCCCTGCGGGGGATCTGCTGAACGCAATCACGCCCATACTGGCCTTTGCGTCGGCTGCGTGTTTTCTCCTAGCGGTGGCTGCTCTGCTGCGGTGGGTTGTGCCGGAAGGGTGGTTCCGGTGGCTAATCGCGACCGGCGCTGTGCTGTCCATCACTCTACAGGTCATTTGGTTCTCCGTCTGGGCGGTTCTCCCCATCCTCGTGGATGTGGCGGTGCTGTGGGCTGTACTTGGCCAACGCGTCAACGTTGCTAGCCTCCGGGGGATGCGCCAGGAGACGGCTGTCTGAACCATTCGGCAACCGATCGGCTACTCCGCTGAGAGCTGGACGTGGATCAGATCTGCAAATAGCCACCTCACAGCGCGAGTAGCCGACTGTTGGGTAGACAGATTGTTCAGCCTAGGTGATTGCCGGTGATTCGTTGAGAGGAGTTATCGATGAGCGACTTTCCTCGTGATCTTGAGTATGCCCTTGACGACGTCAGTGCCAGTTCCGCGGGCGGCTCCCCATTCCTAATCTCCTATGGCTTCACGTTCTGCGCAACGGCCATACTCTCTTTCCTCCTTCCGATTCGAACTGTGGCTGTGATCGCTATGTTCCAGGGAGCGGTTGCACTGCCTCTTGCGTTCTGGCTCGAGCGCGGGCTCGGCTTGAAGAAGATGGCTTCTGATAATCCTCTCCGCTCGTTGTCAGGCCAGATGGCTGTCTCACAGGCACTTGGGTTGCCTGCCTTGATCGCAACCTACAGCTTGGATCCAGACCTGGTACCTCTTGTCCTTGCTTCTCTCGGAGGCGTTCACTTCTTGCCTTACGCCTGGCTGCAGAGAAGCCGCGTCTACATCTATCTCGCGGTCGCAGTCTCCGTCGGGGCCTATGTCATCCAGGTCATCTTGCCCGCCAACGAATTCACCGCGATTCTGTTCTACGTTGCGCTTCTATACTGGGCAGGTGCCACCCTTCTGTACAGAAAGGCTGTGCGTCTAGTCGCCGCATCATAGGGACTCTGGCGGCTGCGCTACAGGAAACCTATTCGCTGTGTGGCGGCAGATGCCGCACAGCAATCGAGAAGGAGGTCTATGGTGACAAGGAAAACACAGATTGGGATCGTTGCGTTGTGTCTGGCCATCGCTCTGCTCACGGCCGGCGTGTCTGCGGCCGGACTATTCCTGCGGGGCGACGGTGCCTTTGAGCCGGTCATGAGTGTGCGTGGCGAGCAGTATGAGATGGCAACTAGCGGTGTCTATGCCTACAACGCTGAGCGCGTCGTCGCTGAAGGGATCGGCTGGGACATCTCTACCCTGCTCTTTGCCGTTCCCGCGCTGCTGGCAGCACTGCCGTCATTGTCCAGGGGTTCGCTGCGCGGGAGGCTTTTTGCCCTGGGCATCCTGGCCTACCTGTTCTATCAGTACCTGATGTATGCCGTAGCCTGGGCCTTTGGACCACTCTTCTTGCTATTCGTCGCGATCTATGCGCTGAGCCTGGCAGCCATAGTCTGGATCGTCTCGACCCTTCCACGTCACGGGCTGGCTGAACGCTTTTCGGAAACGTTCCCAAGGCGCAGCATGGCAGTACTCTGCTTCTTGGTAGCAGCTATGTTGCTGTTCATGTGGCTCGCGCGGATTCTCTCCGCCTTGAGCGGGGAGATCCAGGGGATACTCCAGGGGCAGACGACCCTGGTGGTGCAAGCCCTCGACCTAGGATTGATCGTGCCCCTGGCGCTGTTCACAGGCGTGGCGGCATGGCGGGCAAGCGCCGTCGGCTATCTGTTGAGCTCCATCGTGGTGGTCAAAGCGTTCGCCATGGCCGCGGCCATCTGCGCGATGCTGTTGTCCGCTTGGGCCTACGAAGGCAGACTGGAAGCTGTACCGCTTGCCATCTTTGGGATCGCAGCCGGGGTCTCTGCCTGGCTGGGAATCCGTATCTATCGCAGTCTGCTGCCTGCTCGATCGGACGAGCGACTGGATCACAGTAGTTTCGAACCAAGTCCTCTGGAGTTATGACCATTCGAGGAGCGGAAAACGTTCAACTGGATGTGGAACCGTCAGCCCCGCGGCTGCGTGCGGGCTGCCATGTTGAACGTCAGCAGTGCCCTACAAATGCAGGCTCTTGCGGCTGTATCGGTATCGGTGAGAAAGGCGGCCTTCACGGGAGCCTCGACCGAACTTCCCTTGTGGGTTCGTCTGAGCATTGCTCTTGGGCGGCAGTGCAGCATGCCTCGACCGTATCCGCGGCTACGTGGCCGGCTGCCCGGGAATAGGACCCGCTTGTAGAAGTGGTTTGCTGGCTATTGACTCGGAGATACCTAGCTGCTGCAGTGCACGCTGCGCGAGCACGTCGGCCAGGCGTTCCGGACTCTGGCCACGTAGCGGGACGTGCCCTCCAGCCATAGTGCCATGTCCGCCCGCCGTACCCTCATCGCCGACAATCGCCCGCACCAGTTGCCCAGCCCCAATGCGCCGGCTCTGGCTTCGTACGGCAAGAATCAATTCGCTCTTGTACATGCCCATACAGATTGCCCAGCGCATCCCTTGCAGCCGAAGTAGAAGGTCCGCCATCTCCGCTGCCAGGTCCGGGCGGCGCATAGGACCGATGTAGGAGATAATGAGGTGGTCGTACACCTGGGCCGCGTGCAGGGCGGCGTCCAGCCTGCCAAAGTAATCGGCAGGAACCTGGGCACGCTCGATCTCGACCAGGGCCTCCACATCGATCCTGGGCTGCAGGTAGAAGTAGGCGGCGACGTCGGCCGGACTGGCACCGCGGACCAAGCCCAGGGTGTCGGTCTTGATGCCGTAGAACAGAGCCGTAGCCAATGGGGGAGAAGGTTCGATACCCGCTGCCTGAAGGTACTCGACCAGAAGAGTTGAGGTCGAACCTACCCCGGGGCGGACGTCGGCAAAGGCAGCACTGGCGGTCTCTTCGCGCAAGGGATGATGATCAAAGAGGAGGGTCGGCGCCAGGTGGGCGGAGAGTGCGTTGTTGCCTGCCCCCGGCTGGGTATCGACCAGAGCGACTGGCCATCCCTGGCGCAGGTTTGAACCGGTCAAGCGCTGGAGTGGGTGGTTCAGGTAGCGCACCATGGCTTGGTTCTCCGCCCGGCCGATGATACCTTTGTAGGCAATGTGACCTTCGACCCCGGCTTTCTGCGCCAGCAGGTCGCGCAGAGCGACGGAGCTGGCGATGGCGTCCGGGTCAGGATCGTTGTGGGGCAGGATTAGGACGCTCTGCACCCCATCTACAGCCTCGAGCAATTCCTCGAGCAGAATAGACGTGTTCAACTCACCTGGGGCGCTCACATTCCCTCCAGGTAGTAGTGCCTCCGGACGTTGAGCTCCTTGTCCAACTCGTAGACCAGGGGTA
>JASFHU010000417.1:0-4987 GCA_050123055.1 Anaerolineae bacterium | reverse complement strand
ACCCGAAGCCGAATTTGTCAGCCCCAACAACGATACCTTCTATATGTCCCTCGACGCAGATGTAACCCAGGAACCGTTGGCATTACACGTGCCCGATACGCAGGACCGCTATTACGTGCTACAGTTCGTCGATGCCTGGACCAACAACTTTGCCTATATCGGTCGCCGGGCGACAGGTACCAAAGAAGGTTTCTTCCTGTTGGCCGGGCCGGACTGGCAGGGTGACGGGCCGGATGGCGTAACGCTGGTGCGCGCCCCGACCAACATCTTTCACGTCGTCGGGCGCTTTGCCGTTTCGGGTGGGGACGATGTACCGGCCGCCAGAAAATTGATGCAGGACACCTGGGTGACGCCCTTGAGCCTCTACCCGGAGCGGGCCGATACCAGCCAGCGTGAGTTCGGCGACTGGGATCTGGCTCCCCGGAACCGGGACGTGGTCGAGGCGTTGGCCTGGTGGGAGAAATTCCGTGCCTGGTCGCAGCTTTTCCCCCCGCCCGCGCCGGAACAGGAGTATCTCCTGAAATTCGAGCCGCTGGGCCTGCTGGCGGAAGACAGCCCCTATTTGGATCCAGACCCCGGCCTGGCGCAACTGCTTCAGGCCGGCCAGAAAGCAGGACAGGAGTTCATCGAGACAGCCAGCAGGGCGGGCGGCGAGACGGTGAACGGCTGGACGATGATCACCCACGTTTTCGACTATAACATGGACAGCTTTGAAGTGGGCACACTTGACGAGCCCCAATGGAAAATGGCGGACCGGGCCAAAGCGCACGTGACGCGGGCGGTTGCGGCGCGGCTGGGGCTGTGGGGCAACCACGCCTACGAAGCTGCCTACGCCATGTTGTGGACGGATGAACAGGGCGAACTGCTCAACGGCGAGCGGCGCTACGTGCTGCACTTTGATGAGCTGCCGCCCGCGGAGGCCTTCTGGTCGCTGACGATGTACGACTCGCAGAACTACTACCTGGTGGCCAACCCCATCGACCGCTACTCCATCGGCGACCGCACGCCCGGCATTCAGTACAACGATGATGGTTCGTTGGATCTCTATCTTCAGCACGAGTCCCCCGGCCCGGAGCGAGAGTCGAACTGGCTGCCCGCGCCCGAAGGCGACTTCCGCCCAACCTTGCGCATGTACCAGCCGGGAGAGGGCGTGTTTGACGGTTCGTGGCTGCCGCCGTCCATCAAGCGGCTGGATTGACTTCATCCGGCGCTAGCGCATTAGGCTCAGCACACAAAACTAACAAACCATATTATCGCGGCAAAGGAGATGATCATGTCAAAGGAATTGGGTGCAGCACCTAACTACAACACCCCCATCCCCAGTGGTATCACCACCCCGGACAAGGTCGAAACGCGTATTGGAAGGCTGGTTTTTTTTGACGGCTTACCCAGTCAGGAGACCACGCAGAAAGTCTTTGATAACCTGGACTTTTTGCGGGGCGTAGAAGTCTTTCTGAACTGCATCCCGATGGCATCGCTAGAAGCGATGCGGGCAGGCCACGAGGTTGTGGGCGTCACGAAGAGTAGTCAGATGCTTCTGGCAGACCAGTTGCTGGACTCGGATCCGCTTTTCCTGACTGGCAATACCGACACCGTTTACTGTTCGGGGATCCTCGATCTGGAGCGGGATGGCCCCACGGTGGTTGAAATCCCGCCCGGGTGCGGCCCTGGCACCGTAAACGACGCCTATTTCCGCTTTGTGATCGATATGGGCGCTCCTGGCCCTGACAGAGGCCAGGGCGGGGCTTACCTGATCCTGCCCCCGGAGCATGAGGGTGAGGTGCCGGAAGGGTATTATGTGGCCAAATCTCCCAGCTATTTCAACTGGGTGATTCTGCGCGGTTTTCTGGTCGACGGCAAGCCGGCTGCGGCCAACAAGATGTTCAAGACCGGTGTCAGGATCTATCCGCTGAAGGACAAAGAGAACCCTCCGCAGATGGAGTTTATCAGTTTTTCAAAGACCTACTTTAACACGATTCATGCCAACAACTACGAGTTCTACGAAGAGCTGAATCAGGTCATACAGCGAGAACCGGTCGAGATGATTGATCCGGAAATACGCGGCCTGATGGCCAGTATTGGCATTGTCAAAGGCCAGCCCTTTGCCCCGGACGAGCGCATGAGAAGAATCTTGACTGACGCAGTTGCCGTTGGCAATGCCACCGCCAGATCGCTTGTGTTCAACTCACGGTTGTCGGAAAGCTACTTCTATGAGGACAGTTCGTGGGTCACAGGTTTTGTTGGCGGAGACTATCGGTGGCTGGTCGACGGTGGTATGGGTGGCCGGTACCTGGACGCCCGCACGATTTTCTTCTATACGGCTACCGTTAATACGCCGGCTATGGCACTCAAAATGGTGGGGGTGGGATCTCAATATGCCATGACCGCCAAAGACAAGGACGGAAACTATTTGGATGGCAGCAGGAACTACAAGCTGAACATCCCGGCTGATGTCCCTGCCAAAGACTTCTGGTCGGTGGTGATCTATGATCCGCAGACCCGTTCCGAACTGCAGACAGGCCAGCCCTATCCAAGTAAGAACAACAAACGGGATGCTTTGATTTACAACGATGATGGCTCGGTTGATCTCTATTTTGGCCCCAATCCACCCAAAGGGTGGGAAAAGAACTGGACGCAAACTGTTTCTGGCAAAGGGTGGTTTGCCATCCTGCGCCTGTATGGGCCGCTGGAAACCTGGTTCGACAAATCCTGGCGGCCCGGCGACTTTGAGCTTGTATAGAATCAGTCAAGGACTGGCAGACCTTGATGATCTGCCAGTCCTCAGCCTGCAGAGGAGGAACGGTTATGACGGAAATCCTGGCAACCCTGGCGCAACTATCGGTGCTCGTATTCGTGATCGGCAGCATGGCCAGCATGGGCTTGAGTCTGAAGATGCCCCAGATCATCGCCCCCCTCAAGGACGTCAAACTGGTTCTCCTGGCCCTGGTGGCCAACTTTGTGCTGGTGCCGATGGTGGCCATCGCCATTACCCTGATCATCCCTCTGGATGACTCGGTACGTATCGGCCTGATCCTGTTGTCCACGGCGGCCGGCGCGCCCTTCCTGCCCAAGCTGGCCGAGGTGGCCAAGGGCAATGTAGCCTTCTCGGTGGGGCTCATGGTGCTGCTGATGGTGGTGACCATCGTCTACCTGCCCCTTGTCCTGCCGCTGCTGCTGGGCGGGGTGGAGGTCAACCCCTGGCAGATCGCCCAATCGTTGATCGTGATGATGCTGATCCCGCTGGCCATCGGCCTGTTCATCAATGCCCGCTACGAAGATGCCGCGGCCAAGATCCAGCCTACCTTTGGCCAGGCCTCCAACATTGCCTTGCTGGTGCTGACGGTATTGGGCCTGGTCCTCAACTTCCAGGCGATGATCGACCTGGTCGGCTCGCTGGGCATCCTGGCCGGCATCCTCTTTATCGTGCTCTCGCTGGTGGTTGGCTACTTGCTGGGCCTGGGCAGCTCCGATGGTGGCATCCGCAGCGTGATGGGGCTGGGCACGGCCCAGCGCAACATCTCGGCCGCGCTGGTGGTGGCCGCGCAGAACTTTGACTCGAATGTCGTCACCTACCTGATGGTCATCGCCGTCATCGGTTTGATCATTCTGATGCCGGCGGCGGGCGAGCTGGGCAAACGGATGCAAAAGGAAGGGTAGTAGGAGAGCAATCGCATGTTGCCGACCAAGATTGTCGTCATCGGCGCGGGTAGCGCCATCTTTGGCCTGAACACGGTCTCGGCGCTGTTGGGCAGCCCGCGACTGCGTGGCAGCCGTTTGGCGCTGGTGGACCGCAACGCCGAGACGCTGGCCCTGATGGCCCGGCTGGCGGAGCGGCTCAATGCGGAGTGGGATGCGGGGATGTCGATCACCAGCCACACCCACCACCAGGAGGCGCTCGATGGGGCAAGCTTTGTCATATCGGCCATCGAGGTGCCGCCCCGCGAAGAGCTGTGGCGCAAAGACTATGAAATCACGCTCAAGTACGGCGTGCGCCAGCCCTACGCCGAGAATGGGGGACCGGGGGGCTTTGCCCACGCCGCGCGCAACATCGGCCCGGTGCTGGAGATCGTGCGGGCCATGGAGCAGGCCTGCCCGGAGGCCTGGTTCCTGAATTTCAGCAATCCGATGATGCGCATCTGCAACGCCGTCGCCCGCTACAGCAAGATCAAGGTGGTGGGCCTGTGCCACCAGATCCTCGCCGGCTACGGGATGGTGGGTTATGTGCTGGCCGACGAGCTGGGCATCGAGGTGCCCGAGGGCACCATTAGCACCCACGCCGATCCAGACATCTGGCCGCAACTGGTCAAGCTGGCCCGGCAGGCGATGGATCGAGTCGACATAAAAGCAGCCGGGCTCAACCACTTTACCTGGATGCTCGATCTGCGGGACAGGCGCACGGGTGAGGACCTCTATCCTCTCTTTGCCGAGCGCTGGGTGGCCTTTGACCCCTCCTTCGAGCCCCTCTCGCGCCGCGTCTACGACGCCTTCGGCCTCTTTCCCATTCCTGGCGACGAGCACCTGTGCGAATATCTGCCCTGGCTCAGCGATCCCCGGACGGAACCCTGGGAGAAGTACGAGGTGAGCCTCTACGATTGGGAGCGGATGGACGGGCTGCGCGGGGTCGCCCACGAGGCGATAGCCATGATGGGCGATGGCCGGCTGCCGGTCGAGTCGCTGCGCCAGCTCGACAGCGAGGGCGCGCTGGAGATCATCGAGAACGTGGCCGGGGCCGGGAACCACTACCACCTGGCCCTGAACCTGCCCAACCAGGGCTACGTCAGCAACCTGCCCGCCGGGGCCATCGTCGAAGTGCCGGGCCTGGCAAGTGGCGCCGGCGTCCAGGGCGTCGGGGTGGGTCCGCTGCCGGAGGGCATCGCCGAGCTCTGCCGCCGCGAGCTCACCGTCGTCCGGCTCTGCGTGGATGCGGCCGTCCACGGCGATCGACAGTTGGCGCTGCAATGCCTGCTCCTGGACCCGGTGATCACCG
>JASFHU010000416.1:0-4992 GCA_050123055.1 Anaerolineae bacterium | reverse complement strand
CCCTCAAAGGCCTGGGCACCTACGGTTTCATCAGGGGCGCGACCGCCTTTCTCATCGGTGCCATCAAAACCTCCGACGGGGACATGGAGGACTATGGCTACCTGATGGAGCGCATCATCCTCTTTGCCACCGGCCTCGGCCTGGGCACCTGCTGGCTCGGAGGCAGCTTCACCAAGAGCAGTTTCGCGCACAAGATCTCCGCTCGCGACGGCGAGCTCGTGCCTGCTGTTGCCTCCGTGGGCTACATCGCCCCTAGCCCCCGCCTTGTTGAATCCCTCATCCGCCGAGGCGCAGCCTCCGACAGGCGCCTACCCTGGCAGCGACTCTTTTTCGATGGCTCGTTTGACTCGCCTCTGAGCCCCAAGGCCGCTGGCGCCCATGCAGTGCCTCTCGAGATGGTGCGTTTGGGCCCCTCCGCCTCAAACAAACAACCCTGGCGCATCGTCCGCAGTGGCAATACCTGGCACTTTTTCTTGCAGCGCAACAGGGGCTACGGTCAAGGCCGCCTCAGAAAAACGTGGGCCGTGGCCGACATGCAGCGCATCGACATGGGCATCGCCATGTGCCACTTTGAGTTGGCCGCCCGGGAGCTCGGCCTGGAAGGCTACTGGCTGCGCGACGAGCCCACCATCGCCAGGCCAGACGAACTAACCCAGTACACCGTCAGTTGGATCGGCTGAAACGGCACCGCCCCCGGCAGCCCACCTTCACACCCTATCCTTTGGCTCCACCACCACCCCGAACGCCGAGCAGGCTCACCGTGCTCAGCACAAAAAGCAGACCGTAGCAGCCAAAAATGGCAAAATAGCCCAGACCTGGTCTGAACCCGTTCAAATAGTCCGCCATCGGGCCTCCAAGGGAAGCGCCCACCACACCCGCTCCCGCACCCGCCAGGTTTGAGACCCCCAGGTAGTGCCCTGCCTCCTCGCGGGGAGCCAGATCCGTCCCCATTGCCCAGTTCGCGGTCGTGAACAGCCCGGCCGCCAGTCCAACGATGCTCCCCCCTACATAGATCACTGGCATGCTCGACACCGCCAACGTGCTCAAGATCACGGCCGTCCCTACCGCCGCTATCAGGCCCGCCGAGCCCACCAGCACTTTGGTCCCAACCCTGTCCGACAACCACCCACTGGGCAGCGCCGAGAGCAACGTGCACCCGCCCACCACCATCATCAACGAAGCAGCCGTATCCACCGCTGCCCCGCGTGTCATGCCAAAGGACGACATCAGAAAGAACGGGGCAAAGGTTTGGATAGAAGTTGCGGCCGCAAAAAAGAGCAACCGGTTGACGATCCACCAGGTAAACGAGGAATGCCGGCGTGCGTCCCGCCCTAGCGTAGCCATCGCCCCAGCCCACACCCCCAGTACCGATCCTACAGCCATCGCCGTCGCCCCTCCCAGCCCAACGGCCACCGCCATGGCCACATCGCTACCCGCCAGAGGCCAGGTGATCAAACCAGACAGGCCCCCTACCAAGGTCCCTCCCACCAGACCCGCTGCGGCGCCTGCCAATAGCCCCGCCAGCATGCCTAGAACACGCACCATCGGCGGCCCCAGGGGCGTGTCCGGCTTCGCCTCCAGCGGCTCCTCCCGGACCAACACCATCGTCAGGAGCATGATCACCAGTAGCACGCCGGCGGTGGCGGCGATGGCCCAATCGATCTGCCCCGCTCCGGCCAGCTTGGCAATCGTCATCGCCACCAGGATGATCGGCAGCAGCTCAAAGATGGCCTTGACAGCCGAGGCCCGGCCGCGCTGATCCTCTGGCACCAGGTCAGGGATCAGCCCTTGCACCGCCGCGTGCGAGATGTTGGCCGAGAACTGCAGCAACAGCATACTGGCAAACAGCATCCAGTAGTCCCACGCCAGAGCCATAGCCCCCAAAAAGATCACGTCCAGGCAGACCCCGACAAAGATGAACGGTCGCCTTCGGCCAAAGCGTGAGGTATTTCGATCGCTGAGCAGGCCCATGGCCGGCTGTGCCACCAGCGCCACGATCAGCCCTGATGCACGGATGGCCCCCAGCGCCGTGTTCTTGACCTCCTGCACGACAAAGACATCCACCAGGTATGGGATGATAATGTTCCCCACCGCCGTGTTGCGGATATTCAGGCCCAGCCAGAACAGGTTGACCGTGACAAAGTCGTACCAACGCAACCGTTTCAACAACAACCTACCTCAGCCTCTTGCTACAGGATGCACGCTCGTAGTAACGACTTCAGTCGTTTTCCCGTGCGC
The DNA here is from genome assembly GCA_050123055.1 of Anaerolineae bacterium. GTDB lineage: Bacteria > Chloroflexota > Anaerolineae > JAAYZQ01 > JAAYZQ01 > JASFHU01. The sequence goes on along the minus strand of JASFHU010000416.1, from coordinate 2,754 downwards.
ACACCATACACGCATGGTCGTGTTCTACTTTTTCCCGACAAGCGCACCCTCTTCGCGCCACCCCTTCCTCTGAACTAGCCTGCCACCTCCAGCTTCATATCGATAACCGGATGGGCCTCGCCATCCGTCACCACGTCCACCACCGCTGGCTTCTCTTGCTCAAGGGCTTGCTGGATCGCCCTCCCGATCTCCCCAGGCTCCTCCACCCGGATACCGAAACAACCCATCTCCTCGGCGATCCTCGCGAAATTCGTCTCCCGGTAGCGATACGCCGCATCCAGATTGTGCTCTGGATGGTCCTTGGCCGCTCTCTTGGTAAAGGGCGCGATCTGGCCTAGCATGCTGTTGTTGTTGACCAGGACGATGACCTGGATCCCCCACCGGCTGGCCGTCTCCAATTCCGACAGATGGTACCACAGAGCTCCGTCACCGCAGAAGCAGAACACAGGCCGCTCTGGAGCGGCGCATTTGGCCCCGATCGCCGCCGGCAGGCTCCAGCCCAACGATCCCGCCGAGCGCAGATAAACCTGCTCCGGGTACAGGAACCGGATCAGGGTTCCCGACCAGATTGCCGAATACCCCGTGTCCGCCACCACCACCGCGTTCTCCGGCAGGAGGGCCGTGATCTCGTTGCACAACCTCTCTGGCCTCACCGGCCTGTCACCAGACGCCAGCAGTGGCGCAACGGCCTGCTCCCATTTCCCGACAACCGCCCTGGCGTAACCTGCCCATTCTCCCGGCTCACGGCTGGTATCTATCCGGTCCAGGAGTGCCCGCAGGGTGCTCTTTGCATCGCCAACCAATCCCAGCGCCCCTGGATAGTTCCTGCCTACCTCGGCAGGATCGATGTCCAGCTGCACCACCCGTCGTGCCTGATCCGGCGCGCTCCAGTTTTTGGTTACCTGATCCCCAGCTCCACAGCCGACAAAGAACACCAGGTCAGCCTGGGGGACGATCTGGTTGGTGCTCGGCCGCCCGTACCCGCCGGCAGGGCCGATGAACAGGGGGTGGTCATCCGCCATCACGCCGTTTCCGTCGGGCGAGACCGCAACCGGCATCGACAGCCGCTCCGCCAAACCGACTACCTCCTCGGCCGCGCCCGACATGACAGCGCCCCTGCCCACAATCATGACCGGCTTCTCAGCCTCCACCAGCGCCTCTGCGGCCTTCCCCATCGCCTTTTCGTCGGCAACAGGCCGCCACACCGGATACTGCCCGTAAGCAGGCTCCACGACAGCCGCCAGGTCACATTCGGCGCCTTCAATAAACTCACCAAAAAGACCCAGGAAATCGATGTGCACCGGCCCCGGCGTGACCGTCGTCGCTTCGCGAAACGCCTGGGGAAGGACAACCGGAAGCTGCTCGGCCGTCCTTACTTCGGCGTTGTACTTGGTGAGGCCATCGTACAGCGGGTTATGCAGGATCTCCTGGTACGCATTGCGCTGCTGGAACAGCGGCGGCTTGCTGCCCGTGACCGCGATCACAGGCGAGTGCGCCAGGTAAGCATCCTGGAGGCCGGCCGCCAGATTGGCTGCCCCCACCGATTGGGCCATACACACGCCCGGCCTGCAGCTCATGCGGGCATAGCCGTCCGCCATGTAGGCCGCAGCCTTCTCCGAGTGAGTCACGATCCTCCGGATGCCCAGTCGCTCCATCTCGATCAGGCTCGTCGGAAGAATGATCTCCATATAAAAGACGTGCGAGACCCCATAGCCCTTCAAGGTCTCGGCAATGATCCGTGCTCCCGTCCTCTTGGCCATACCCCCTCCTCAAGTCACTCTCGGCTGCTCGTAGTAACGACCTCAGTCGTTCAGCCGTTGACCTCCTTCTACCCCCACCTACTACTCATACCAACCAAACTCCTCAACCGCCTTCCCCATAGCATACACATTGTAGGGCGGTGCCGTGGCTGGAATCTCGCAACCAGGCATCAGCACAAAGCCACTTTCGTTATGCCGCTTGCCCTCCTCGATCGCCTCCCGGCACAGCTCATACACCTCCGCCGGGCTGCCTCTGGTGATCACCTGGGGATTGACGTTCCCGGCAATGATCTGATCCGGAAAGTGCTTGGCCGCAGTAGCGATCTCTACCTCGTGCCCAAAGCTGAGCATACCCGGATCCCCCATCGGGACCTGGGTCCACAGCGGCAGATTCTTATTGTGCTCCCCACAGATGTGGCAGTAGATCGCCCTCACTCCCATCGCCAGCGCGCCCTCGTGCAACTCCTTCAGATATGGCAGCGCGAACTCTTCAAATTGCTTGGGCGAGATCAGGTAGTTGCTCTCCGTCGGAGCCGCCGAGCGGGCCAGGACACGCCCCATGCCAAAGGTATCCACAAAGTACTGGACCACCTCCAGGATGTGATCCGTCATCAGCCGCAGGGCCCGGTGGGCGCTTTCCGGGTTCAAGGCCAACCACACCATGAACTGCTCCGCCCCACACAGGTTCGCCGCATGTGTAAAGGGGCTGCCACAGATCACCGCGATCTGGGTGCCCTGCGCTTCCTGTAGTTTGGCAAACTCCATCATCCGTGGCACAGCGCCTGCCATCGCAGCATCGGGCAGTTCCAGGTTCCACAGGTCTTCCTCCGACGCCACCGGGCGCCGTGCGACCGAGGGCCCCGAGTCGATCCCGCCAGCAGGCCACCTGATCTCCCCGCCAAACTCCCATGCCCCGTACGACACAAAAGCGTACCACGGCGTGGCATCCGAGCCGTACATCTCTGCCGTCCAGGTCTGCGCCTCAAAGCTCCGG
>JASFHU010000415.1:0-4992 GCA_050123055.1 Anaerolineae bacterium | reverse complement strand
CGTCTAGCTGCTCGGCGGGGCCAGCCTGGTCCGGTGGGGCAGCGGCCGGCTCAGGAGCCTCGGGTGGGGAGGGGGGTGGGGCAAGCCCCAGCTCAAGTGGGGCAAGCCCCAGCTCAAGTGGGGCAAGCTCTGGCTCGGCGGCTCGAGGTACGGATTCGGGCTCTCCGGTCAGAGCCGGCATGGAACCGGACCAGATCTCGGAGATCGTCAGCTCGCGCCAGTGGTGCCTGACATAAGCCACCCGTCCCCGCAGGTCAGCGGTCTCGGCAGGCGGCGGTGGCCCCTGCTCCTGCTGAGCATGCTCCGGCAGAACCTCGCCGTCCTGAGATGGTGCCAGCAGACGATCCCGCCGGCTGATCGGGGGCCCGGCCAGAAGGGGCCGCATGTTGGCCGCAAAGAGCACGGCGGCCAGGATCAGGCCCACGATGCCTAGCAGCGGCTGGCCGCTGGTCAGGGCGAGCTGGGCCGCAAGGCCGAGCCCGATGGCCACCACTCCCCACAACAGGCGCGAGCCGGGGGCCTTGGAGCCCGACGAGCCGACCGAGGCCGGATCACCGCCTGTCCCCTGTGGCTTAATGCGCGGTGTGGTTTTACGGTCCCGATTGGAGGGCATAGATCCGGGTCCCTTCGGCGGCGTCTGTTTCGGGGAAGACAAGCTGCAGATCCCCATCGGCGACCATCTGTGAAAACTTGGCCAAACCCTCGGCAGAGTAGCGGGCGCGCTCCAGGTCGCCGACCACCACATAGTCCACCTGGTAGCGCTCCAGGAATTCGCGGGCCTCCTGACGGCTGGGCGTGTTGTAAAAGTCGCTCACGGCCGCGATGCGGTTCTCGACGACGGAGGCAGGCAGCACGGCGTTGTGCTGGCGCAGGTGCCAGCTCCAGCCGACGACGGTTGGCAGACCGGTGTAAACGGAGAAACGGGAGCCCCAACGGTACTCGGGCGTGTGAGCCTCCACAATGGTGGGGGTCCCGGAGACGTTGGCCTGCATCCAGCGCAGGGCCTCATAGTCGTCGGCCAGGTGCAGCTCCTGTCCCTCTTCGACATAGGTGACCGAGCCGGCCGCCTCGACCGCCTCGCCCAGCATAAAGGCCATGCCGTCCAGGGTCCGGGGCGGGTTGGCAACGTCGGGCCAGCGGTCCCGCGCTTTGGCCAGGCTGCCGAGCACGGGGTAGGTGCTGGCCGCGACCACCAGGAAGGCCAGCATGCCCCACCACATCCAGCGCCGGTCATCCGACCTGAAGCGCGCCCGCGCCCAGACCAGGCTCGCACCGGCCGCGATGCTGAAAAAGGTCCAGACCAGGAGGTAGAATTTAAAGACGACGTTCATGCGCCCCACGTCACCCTTGAGGGTGACCAGTTCGGCGATAAGCGTCAACCCGATTCCGGCTGTGACCAGCAGGAGCGCAAACCGCTGGTTAGGCGTCTGGTCCTTGCGCAGCAGCAGCAGCCCGGCCCAGAGCGCCAGGGGCAGGGCCAGGGCGACCGACTGGTAGTCGTTCCTCCAGGCCCAGATCGCAGCCACCAGAACGGTAGGTAAACCCACCAGCAGCAGGATCCCGCCCCATTTCAGGGTGGAGATCATCTCTCCGAGGGGGGTATGGATGAACCGCTGAACCCAGGGCCGCAGCGTCCGAGCCGTTTCGATCACCAGGAACGTGGCCAGGAGAAAGAGAAACAGGCCATGCACGGTCAGATAGTCGGACAGTGGGGTGCGGGGGCCCGACCACCGTTCGACGCCCTGGGCGCCGGCGCCGAACCACTGCCGGAAGGGGGCGTAGAGCACGACCGACAGGAAAAGCAGCAGGGGCACGTGGACCAACAGCCGCCCGATCCGGGCCCGGCTGTCTCCATGGGGGTGGGTCCAGGCAGCATACCCGACGACCAGCGCACCCAGGCTGGCGAGTACCGGAAAGTCCCAGGTGTTGGTTGGGTAGGTCGCGCCCAGGAGCAGGCCGCCGACCAGCCAGGTGGTTACAAGGGAGCTGGCTCGCCACCGGACGGCCAGGCGCGATAGCAGGACCGGTGCAAAGAGGAAGCTGAGCAACCAGGCCAGGGCGGCGAGCACGATGGGCATGTCCAGGAGGTGGGGATGGAGATCGGCGTAGAGAAAGGTAAAGAAGGGGAACTCGGTGATGGGGGCGGCCGGCTGCCCGTTGAGAATGGCCCGGGAGGCATCGAAATACCAGGGCCCCGCATCCCCAGCCAGGAGATCGCCGCCGCCGGTGAGCAGGCGCTGCGACAGAAGCTGGAACTCGTACAGGTTGCCCAGGAGCAGCATGAGGGCCAGGGCTGCCAGGCCGGCCAGGTAGGGGGCTTTGCGGCCCTGGGCTTCAGGTTCTGCTTCAGGGTCCGCCGGGGACCTGCCGGCCACCAGGTTGTAGGCCACCGCAAAGGCGCCCAGGCCGGTGAGGGCGAACCAGGTGGGTATCAGCAGGTTGTAGGCCACCGCGGGCGCGATGCCGAGCAATTTGACAGGGACGGCAGCCAGCACATAGCCAAAGTAGTAATAATTGACATAATTTCCTGAGAGCCAGGGGTCGTAGGGAGGGAAACTGGCCGACTTGAGGACCGCATTCAATAGGGCCAGATCGCCGGGCTTTTCGCCGCCCCGCCAGGGATGCCACAGATCGGGGTTGTTCCAGCGCAGCAGCAACCCAAACAGGAACAGCACCAAGAAGAGGCCCTCGACGAACAGGAGGTGGCGCCAGCGCGCGCGAAGAAAGGCACCCAGCGGCGCGCGTGATCGCCAGGCAACGAGCCCGGAAAGCACCGCCGCCAGTGCCAGGCAGAACCACAGAGTCGCCGTGGTAGAGGGCGCGAAGCGGTAGCTGGCCGCCATCCAGGCCAGCCAGGCGACGATGAGCAGCCCCACCAGGCGGGTCAGTGCATAACCGCGGTCGGGGAGCCCCGAAAAGGCGGCAAAGGTGAGGGGGAAGATGAGCCAGCCGATCAGCAGCAGGAGCAGCAGCCAGCCCACCACAGCCATGGGCTGGGAGAGGTTCAGGAGGGAGGACGGGGAAAAGAGGTCGGTCCAGGTGCCCGCTGCCTTCTGGTCTGCCAGCCGGGCCGCCGGCAGTCGCAGCCCGGAGGGCGCTTGAGAGACCTGCTTCGCCGATTGAAGGATAATCTGGCTAAGGTCAACCGCCTCCAGGAGGGCGCTGACCCGGGCCGATGAGTAGTCAGGCGCCTTCTGAAACACCAGGACCTTGGGGTGGTCATACACCGTAAACGATTCCTGGGCTGTCTGGTCGGGGATCGACCACGGTCCCAGGGTGGGATAGCTTTCGAAGGTGGCCACCAGGTCGAAGCCCAAGTTCCCCTCAAGCGGCGGGGCTGCCGAGTAGGCGCAATCGGTGAGCGGCCCGGTATCGCAGCCAAAGAGGGCCCGGTAAAAGGCCGTGGTCAAGGGAAATCGCAGCGGCAAGCGGGGCATGGCGTCGTAGGAGCGATTAGAAGCAATGACGATATAGTCGGCCTGGTTCAGCACCTCCAGCATTTGCTGGCGCTTGAGTTCGGTATCGGCTTTGTGAAGCTCCAGATCCAGCGGCTGGTAGAGCCCGGAGTAAGGGACGTAGCCGTCGACAGAGAGGGGCAGGGTATCGTCCCAGGTGCTCTCGACCGCGATGGCCGTGCCAGAGAGAGCAAGGGGGGCGCCGTCGCTGAGGTGGAGGGTCAGCGCGTATGGCTGGCCTGCCTCCACGGCTGCGGGTCCCAGCTCGAATTCGAGGGCCTGGGGCTGCGAGCTGCTGCCGTCCAGGGTTGCCGGCAGGGCCGTCGAGTCCAGGGTCTTGGAGGCGGCGGCCAGTTGCGTTCCGGCGGCGTCGCCCCGGGTCAGGGCGAGCCGCAGGGTAGCGGGCGGTTCACCGCCCTGGTCCGTGCCATCCCCATGCCGGGTGACGTGGGGCGCCGTCACGGCCGTCACGGTGCCCGACACGGCCGGGGAAAAGGAAGCCGTCCAGGGTAGGCCCGGCTGGAGCACCTGCTCGCCGGCCGTGGCCAGGGGGATCTGCTGCCTACCCTCGGGCGTTTCGAGGATGACGTTGATCGGGCCGGGGAGGTTCTGGTAGATCCAGCGCGAGGCCGAGACGCGGGTGTGCGGCCGGGTGTAGATACGGGTGAAGGCATAGGCGTAGGCATAGGTCGAAAGGACGACAACAGCCAGGAGCACGGCGGCCAGCCCAGCCGAGATCGTCGCCCGGCGCGTCGTCTTCCACCTCCCCCGCGTGCGGCGGACCAGCTCGACCAGGGCCCAGGCGGCGAGGAGGATGGCAAAGGGGTAGATGGGCAGATAGTAGCGGGTGTAGCGCCAGAAATTGGTGCTTTGCCAGAGGAAAAAGGCGCCAACCCAGAGGACCAGCAGCAGGTGGCGTCGCCAATCGCCCTTCCAGCTACGCCATACAGCCCATCCCCAGGCGGCGGTGGCCGCGAGGCCCAGGGGCAAGCCCATGCCCCAGAGGACCATGTTGGTCCAGCCGTAGCCAAATGGCCGGCCGGCCCAATGATGGTTGGGCGGAAAGTCGGACCGGCCAGCAACCTGATCGGAGACCTCGCGCACGATCTCCAGCCAGCGCGGGTTGAGGCGCAGCCCAAAGAGGCCAGGGCCCATGAAGGCGTAGGGTTGGAGAAGGCGAAAGAGCCAGATGGTGCAGACAGCCGCCAGAAGCCAGCCGCCCAGCACCTCCAGCGCCCTGGACTTGAGCTCCTCCCGGTTGGAACGGGCTGGCAGGAGGTAGGCCAGCCCGGCCACGACGACCAACCCGGCCAGGGGGGCCATGCTGACCTTGGCCGCGATGGCCAGCCCCGCCGAGAGGCCAAAGAGCACAAAGGCCCACCACCGCCCCCGCTCCATGACCAGCACCGCGGCATAGAGGGCTCCGATGGTGAACAGGGTGGTGAACGAGTCGACGGCGAAAAAGTGGGCCAGTTGAATGGGCAGCACGGCCGCGGCGTACAGTCCTGCGGCCAGCAGGCCTACCCGGCGACCGTAC
>JASFHU010000414.1:0-4996 GCA_050123055.1 Anaerolineae bacterium | reverse complement strand
GCGGGAAAGGTGGCGAAAGGGGGAACAACTGATGGGATGATGCCCAATGGGAATTGGGGGGATGACGCCCAATGGGAATTGGGGCACTCAGGGGCTCGGTCAGGAGACCGTCGCCCATCAAGAGGGCAAGGGGGATAACCACGGATTGGCAGGATTTACGGATCCTTGACGTCGGAAGGGCAGGAAATTCGGGAGCGACCAGGGACTGGCCACGAATGAGACGAATTGGACGGTAGGTCCAACGCACGTTCCCTCGTGCGTTGGACCTGGTGGGGTTTGGACCACGATAGGCGCGAAAGGGCGCGAAGGTCGCGAAAGGGGCGCTGGTGGCTGGTGGCTGGTTCGGGGCTGCCGGGGTGTGTGGTAGAGACGCCCCGTCGGTCTCGTACTCCTATGTCCTACCCCACAGTCTCAGCATACTCTTCCACTCTGTCGAGCCACTCAGTCACCAGGACATGGGTCAAATCTCTCTGTTCCGCCTCTAGAAGATGCCCCGCTCGATCGAGCACCACAAAGGTCCCCCGCGGATAGTTCTCCAGGATCTCCCACGCGTCCCGATAGCCACAAGTCGCATCCTGTCTGCCCATCAAAAAGAGTGCCGGCCCCGGAAATGGCTCTGTCAGCGCATCCACGTCGAAGGAAAAGGCATAGTTCTCCCTCAACCTGGATAGGAACTCGTGATCGGCAGTCTCAAAGGCTGGAAAGATGTCCGCTCTGATGCTCTCAAGCAGCTCGCGACTCTGAACCACAGCCATCTCCAGCAATACCTCTCTTTCGTCGGGCTCCAGTGACGCGAGAAGCACTGGGTCCTCTACCAGGGTAACATGTGGCGGTAAGGTCCGCTCGTTTTCAGGCGCCCGAATAAGAGGCACGGTGAGCAGCAGGCCATCTATCATCTCCGCCCGGCGATGAACTAGCCCACGCGCAAGATAGCCCCCGTAGGAGGTGCCTGCTAGCACAAAGCGTTGCCCTGGAGCAACCTGGTCAATGAACTCCAGGGTGATGTCCAGCATCTGGTCCTGATGGGTGAGCCAGTCCTTGCCCGGCGTATTGCCCATGCCGGGCAGATCGGGATAGATCCGTTTCCATCCCTCGCGACGCTCGAAGAGTGGTTCCAAGAAGCTGAGTATGTGGCGATGGTCAATCGGCCACCCATGTAGCATGATGATGGGTCTGCCCTGGCCGAACGTTTCATAGTGAACTGTGATGTTCTCCAGTATGCATTCCATTCTTCAACTCGCTCCTTCTTTGGCGGGACGGCCGCACCTACCACACTGCTGCACAACCCGTCTGTGTACTTGCAACGTGCGGAATGGACTTCGCATCGCTCCCTCGCAGTTGGTGCAGTGGGCGGGTTGACGGATGAGGTGGCGAGGATGGTCAAGATGGGGCGACATCGCAGGGCTTTTCCTATGTGTCCATTGTACCATAGGGGGGCGGGGTAGACAAGACCCCCATTTGGATCACTGAGGGGATGATGCCCAATGGGAATTGGGGGGATGAGGGCACTGAGGGGAGACGGAGGACTGGCCGCGAATTGGGCGAAAGGTCCAACGCACGAGGGAACGTGCGTTGGACCTGATGGGGTTTGGACCACGATAGGCGCGAACGGTGAGGCAAGCGTCTTATTGCCGCGCTTGACTTGGTGGGGATTCGGTGGTAGAATGTCTTAAATTTGCGGAACTCATCTCTTGGTGGCAAAAGGGGGGCCGGGCATGTATACCCTGGCAGATTGGCTGAAGGATCAGATCCGGGCGCGCGACCTGACGCAGCAGAAGGTGTCGGTCTATGCCGGCGTCTCGGGCGCCACGCTGAGCGACATCCTGAACCGGGGACACATCCCCAAGATGGAGCTGCTGTTCCGCCTGGCCGACTTTTTTGAGACGCCGCGGGAGCAGGTGCTGCGGCTGGCGGCCAGGATGCCCATCGAGGGCAGCGAGGCGGTGGACCAGGACGATTACCTGATCCAGGACCTGCTGGAGGCGTTCCGCCAGGTGCCGGACGACCGGAAGCCACTGGTGTTGCAACAGGTGCAACTGGCGGTGCGGCTGGCGACACTGCCGCCGGTACGTTTAATCGGAGAAGAGGGGGAGGAAGCCGATGCACAAGGGTCACCCGAGTAGGAAAGGCTCCGTGTCGCGCGATTATGCGCTGGAACTGACGCTTGCGGCCGAGGCGCGGCGCCTGCCGGCCGGCGAGCGGCGGGGGATTCTGGACCGGCTGCGGCGACACGCCAAGCTGTCGCGCCGCGGGCCGGAACGAAGGCCAGGCCAGGCCCCCACGCTGGGCTCGGAGCGGGATTTCTACGAGTTTGATCCTTGTACGGGACAGTGGCGGCGGTTGTAGAACAGCGGATTGGGCCGACCACGGTCGGTAGGATTGGCCGATCTGTGCACGTTCGAGCAAGCCCGACCCTGCGACGGCGGAAGGATAGGAGGCAACGATCTCTTTCTTGGGCTGGCGATTACCCGCCGGCTGAAGAGGCCAAGACCTCCGAAGTTTGGGGAAACTTCGGAGGTCTTTGCTTTGGGGGATTGACAGGGGCCGGAGGGCGTGCTATACTGGAGGTGTCAGGAACAAGGGCATAGACCACAGGACCGTCGGACGGCGGTTATACACTGCAGCAAACAAGGCTCCCGCCTGGTTGGGGAGCTTTTTTTGTTTGCTGGGCGTGGCCCGAAGGGAGGTGGGCGATGGGCGAGGCGCAAAGGGTGCGTGATGGCTGGACGGTGGCCATGCGCTGGGTGGCGCGGCTGCTGGCGTTGCTGGCTGTGGGGTTGACGGTCTGGTTTGTGGTCGAGTCGGGGGCGCGTGTGCGGCCGCTGCTGACGTGGGACCGGTTGCAGGGGCTGCCGTTGCTGATGGCGCTGGGGGTGGCGTTGCTGGGCGTGGTGCTGGCCTGGCGCTGGGAACTGTTGGGCGGGCTGCTGGCGCTTCTGGGGGCGCTGGCCACGGTGGCGCTGGTGGTGGCCGGGTCGGGGCTGGACATGGCCTACGCGGCGCTGCTGTTCACGGCACCGCTGCTGGTGGCGGCGGCCCTCTACCTGGGCTGCTGTGCGCGTCGCCGGAGGGGGTCGGGTACTGAAGAGAGACCCTAAAGGTTTTCCCAAACCTTTAGGGTCTGGGCTGTTCTGTAACGCCGGATGAATCCAGCGGCTTGGGCTATTTCTTGATGACCACACGACAAGGAGGGTAAGGACGATGACAGAGGCAACTGGGGTTCACAGTGCCATTGGCGCTGGGGTCGAGAGCTTTATGGCAGCCTTCAACCGGGGCGATGCGGCAGGCCTGGCGGCTCTCTACACCGAGAATGGGCAGGTCCTGCCGCCCAACGGCGACTTTGTGACCGGCAGGCAAGCGGTCGCGGGCTTTTGGCAGGCCGTCATGGACATGGGGATCAAAGAGGCACAGATAGAGATCCTCGAAGTGGAAGGCCATGGCGACACAGCTACCGAGATGTCCAAGTTCGCGCTGCTGGATGAGGGAGGGCAGGTACTGGACCGGGGCAAGTACATCGTCATCTGGAAGCAGGAGGCGGGGCAGTGGAAGCTGCACCGCGACATCTTTAACAGCAGTATGCCTGCGCCGGGGTAGGAGAACAGAAGGAGGTAGTTTTCCTATACGTCAGGTGTGAATTGGAGGTTCTCAGTGAAGAAGGCCCGTTGATACGGGCCTTTTGTTATGTAGAGTTCAGCCAGGCGGGGGCTCGATGACGGTGAGGCGGGCGGCGTACCAGTGGCGGTCGGTGCGGCAGCGGAAGAGCAGTGCGCGCCAGCGGTCGATGGCCTCGTCGGGGGTGCCGGCGTCGTAGCGGCTGTGGATGGGCAGGGCATCGGGTCCGATGACTTCTTCGTGCCATTGGATGTGGCTATAGGGCAGGCTGCGGAGCCGGCGCCAGGGGATACGCAATTCATATTCGCTCATGTCTCACCCATTCCCTTCATCCAACCTTTTCGCTCAACTGCCTCGAACATAGCCCGCGTTTGTAGAGACGCCCCGGCGGGGCGTCTCTACCGGGTGTTTTCGTCCCTGGTGGTACCCCAGGGGACCTGTTCACTACCTGGATTATAGACTAGAACGTTTGTTCTGTCAAAAATAACGGAGGGCGGGGCGTCATGGGCTCGGTCCGGAGACCACTCAGAGGTGGTCCCTAGGGACCTTTGCCCATCTTGAGGGTCACCTAGCAGCGAGCCGGGAGGCCAAGGCCCCAGGTTCAACCCACTGGAGGGAGCCCAGAAGCCCGGCACAAGTGTGGCGGGCTCTTTGCATTCTACTGTGCCAGTGAGACCTGTCAGGGCGAACCAAGGTTCGTTGGAAAACCTGACAGGTCTATTGTGACCTTGCGGCTGGCCGGGTTGGGAACAGCGGGGTTGACTTGGTGGGGGCCAGGGTGTATACTATGGGTCGGGCGCCAGTCGATGGTACCAAGTTGCAGCCTCGTCTTCGGGCTCCTGGACTGACGCCAGGCCGGCCGGCCCCCCAATGGTCAACTCGAATTCGTGGAGGTGGTGATCGATGATTTCCAAGCAGCTTTTTGGTCGCACCGGACATGAAAGCACACGCGCCATCTTTGGCGCGTATGCTTTGAGCAAGGCGACGCAGGCTGAGGCCGATCGGACCCTCGAGCTTTTGCTGGAATATGGTGTGAATCATATTGACACCGCAGTCACGTACGGGAACGCTGAGAAGCGTATCGGTCCCTGGATGAAGGTGCATCGGGACGACTTTTTCGTCGCGACCAAGACCCGCCGGCGCTCCTACCAGGGGGCATGGGATGATCTAAAGGGCTCCCTGGAGCGCCTGCGGGTCGACCATGTGGACCTCTGGCAAATGCACAACCTGACCGATCCGGCGGGCTGGGAAAAGGCGATGGGACCTGGCGGCGCCTTGGAGGCCTTTGTGGAGGCGCGTGACAAAGGGTTGGTACGCTTCCTGGGTGTGACGGGCCACGGGCTCGAGACCCCGGCGATGCACCTGCGCAGCCTGGAGCGCATTG
>JASFHU010000413.1:0-4996 GCA_050123055.1 Anaerolineae bacterium | reverse complement strand
GCTCGAAAACCTTCAAGGTGACGCTGGGCAGCCAACCAATGGCCCCTGTCTCTGTCGCCCTCTTGGCCCTGAATGAACAGTGCACGGTCTCACCGGCCTCTGTGGACCTTGATGCCAATAACTGGTCCAGCGGTGAGGTCGCTACGGTGACCGCGGTCAACGACGACATCGACGATGATCTCCAGACTTGCCAGGTGCAGGCTGGTCCGGCTACCAGTTCTGACCCCGTTTATGCGGGGCGATTTGGTGATGGGGTCACTGTCAGCGTAGGCGACGACGACACGGCAGGGGTCACGGTGGACGATAGCGGACTCGGGCCTATCAGCGAGCCCGATGGCTCCGATACCTTTTCCATCAAGTTGCACAGCGAGCCAAGAGCTACGGTGTCTGTCGACCTGACGGTTGTAGGTGGGCAATGCACGGTCTTGCCAGAATCTGTGGAACTTGACGCCAGCAATTGGGACACCGGCGTGGTCGCCACCGTCACGGCGGTCGACGACGACATCGACGACGAGACCGAACACTGCCAGGTTCAGACCAGCCGGACCAGCAGTACCGATCCCAAGTACCAGCGCCTCAGCGTCGACGACGTCACTGTATCGGTCCAGGACGACGACGAGGCGGGTATCGAGGTCCTGCCTACTGGCCTGGTCATCGGCGAGCCCGATGGCTCCGACACCTTTACGCTGAGGCTGACCAGCGAGCCGCTGGCCCAGGTGTCCATTGGTCTGTCAACCTCCGACGGCGAGTGTACGGTTGAGCCCGATTCGGTTGGGCTCGATGCTACAAACTGGGCTGAAGGCGAGACGGCCACTGTCACCGCCGTCGACGACGACCTCGAAGATGGCTTGCAGACCTGCCTGGTACAGACCGGTTCGGCCACCAGCACCGATCCAAACTACCTTGGCCGGCCTGCTGCGGACGTTAACGTAACTGTGGAGGATGATGATATCGTAAACCGGCTCTACATGCCCCTCCTCGTCCACAAGTGGCCCCCTACCCCTGATGCACCCACACTGCACGTGATCGACAACGAGGATGGCGATGGAAACTATGCCGTCAGTTGGAGCTCAGTAGCCTATGCTCAGGACTATGTTCTGGAAGAGAGCACCGATGGCGCGTTCTCTAGCGTCAAAGCTACCTACAATCCCGGCACAGATTACTACGAGATCACCGAGCATGTGGCCGGGCGGTTCTACTATCGTGTGAAAGCGCGCAATGCGTGGGGCGACAGTGGGTGGTCGGCAGTGGAGCAGGTAGATGTGTTGTGGCATCAGGAGGCCAATGACCAGCCCGGTGACAATGGTCCTGTTGCCTCTGGCTTGACCTACTCTGGCATCTTGCCCGACGCGAGCGATCAGCGGGATTACTTCTACTTCGAGCTGGCCGCTCAGGGGCCGGTCAGGCTCGATCTGACCAATATCCCAGCCGGGCAGAACTATGACCTCGTCCTGCGGAACGTCAACCTGGAAACGTTCCCCGGATGGTACTCGGTCCGATCGGGGAATAGAAACGAGTCAGTTCAGGTCGTGGCCTTGCCTCCGGGCCTCTACTACATCCAGGTCTACCGCAACCCGGAGAGCTCAGGAGGAACCAGTCAGGCCTACGACTTGAGCGTCGAGTATTAGGCTCATCGCTGCAAAAAGAGGGTCGCATCCGAGCGACCCTCTTTTTGCATGGACCCCGTCACTGCTCTGGACCATCGCTAACCACCTACTTGACCAAAAGCGGACATTCGTTAATACTAGTGCAGTTGGGCGTAGGTGACCATGCAGTAAGCCAAAGCCTTGACGCCCAACTGCCAGAGTGTTTCGTGCTGAATCAACACGTTTTAGGTTTACGCCGTCGCCAAATCGCAAGCGACAACTGTAGGCCTACTCGCGCCGCGAGACACTGGTGCCCTGGTGCTAACCGATAATTGCTCATGAGGCTGGGATGGACATGACATCTGATGACGAACTGCGGGCCGAAAAAGAGAAACGCGATGCCGCTTTGAGTTCGGTCCTGGCGGCGGTGTTCCTCACCCTTCTCAAGCTGGTCGTGGGGTTGATGACCGGCAGTCTGGGTATCCTGGCCGAGGCGGTTCATTCAGGCCTGGACCTGGTCGCGGCGGTGGTGACCTTCTTTGCGGTGCGTCTCTCTGATCAGCCACCCGATGAGCAGCACCTTTACGGCCACGGCAAGATCGAGAACCTTGCCGCCCTGTTCGAGACCCTCCTGTTGCTGGTAACCTGTGTCTGGATCATCTATGAGGCCGTCCAGCGCCTCTTTTTTAAGCAAGTAGAGGTCGAGGCTTCCATCTGGGCCTTTGGTGTGATGGCTATCTCGATTGTCGTAGACATATCCCGATCGCGCATGCTAAGCCGGGTAGCGCGGAAGCATCGCAGCCAGGCTCTGGAAGCCGATGCCCTCCACTTCTCGACCGACATCTGGAGTTCGTCAGTGGTGATCTTGGGCCTGCTATTGGTCTGGCTCGGCGACTGGCTGGGACCGGAGTGGGCCTGGTTGGCCAAGGCGGATGCCGTGGCTGCCCTGGTGGTGGCTGGCATCGTTATCTGGGTGAGTCTGCAACTGGGCAGGCGGGCCGTAGCGGTGCTTCTCGACGCTGCCCCGCCGGGCTTGGTCGAGCAGATCGCCGCCGAGGCGGGTCGGGTGCCCGGGGTGCAGAGCCTTGGCCCAGTACGCGTGCGCCAGGCTGGGCCCCATGTTTTTGTCGACCTGACGGTCAACGTTGACCGAAGCGCCTCGCTGCAGGAAGCCCACCAGGTCGCCGAGGCTGTGGACAACCGGGTGAGCAAGCTCGTTTACAGGGGCGATGTGGTCGTGCATGTCGATCCGGTACGCCCCTCGGAGGAGGATCTATCTCAGACGGCCAGCGCCATTGCCTCCCGGCTTGGCCTGCGCACACACGATGTCCACGCCCACGAGGTCCGGGGCCGCTACTATGTCGATCTCCACGTCGAGGTACCCGCCGATCTGCCGCTCAAACAGGCCCACGACCGTGTTAGCCAACTGGAGGCCGCTGTCTGCCAGGAGTTGCCCCAGGTGCAGGATATCCACAGCCACATCGAGCCGGATGCCCTGCCGGTGACCCCCGTCGCCGTCATGAGTCCCCAGGAGGAGGTGGCATTGGGTGCCCAGATCCTCGAGATAACGGGATCGGTTTCCGGGCTGCACGGCTGTGATAGGACTCATATCCGTCCCGGTCCCCAGGGCTACGATGTGGTCATCCATTGTCTGGCCGACCCAAGTCTGCCCATTGCAGAGGCCCATCGCCTGACCGACGAGGCCGAAAAGCGGATTCTGGCCCAGCTACCGGCCGTCAGCCAGGTGCTCATCCACGTAGAACCCGGAGAATAGGTGGGTGCCCGGCTCTGACGCGGCACCGGGCAACCCATTCACCACAACCGGCCCGCGCTACTGGGGAGGGCCAGGCGGCTGCTGCAAGACCCTCCGGGCGACGTTCCGCGCCCCAAGCATCACGCCAGCCACGCCGCCGCCGCTCTCGCTCTCCGCACCGACGAACCATAGGCACTCGATCGGAGTTCGATGGGCCGGATTCTGTTTGCCCATCACGGGCGCGATGCCGCCAAAGGCATGATGGGCCAGGTGGGCAGCCGAGACGAGTCCCGACATGCCGGAACCGATGACAACGATCTTTGTGCCACAGCTCCTCTGCGCTTCTGTCCCACTCCACTGTACTTGGGGACACCATCTTGTCAGGAAGCTCCAATGTGTTGCGTATCCTTTTTTAATCTTGAACGGTATACCTTCTAGAGGCTTCAACCCTCCGGGGGTTTCTCGTATCTATTGTGCCCTGTGGACAGGTTGGAGACCGGATCGTGTGCACCGCGCGGTCCATGACGTGGAATGGGGAAGGCCTCGATAGGGAGAATTGGAAGAGAGCGGAATGGTCACAGTCTCCGAGTTCAAGCCCGACGATCAGAAGGTGCTGGATGCCATGCTCGCCGTATCCTCCGGGCGGGCGGACTCGGGCTTGACCCTCGAAGGGCTCGTTGCACGGTGGAACTCTTTCGTCGCCGAGCTGGATCGAGGTCGCCGCTTCTCTCATCAGGACTATGACCGGGCCCTGGCAGACAGGGCCATCCTGGACGAACTTGACGAATGTCTCTCAGCCCACGGGCGGCAGATTCTGGTGGCGGCGGTGCTGGAATCGGACCGCCGTTTTCTGGCCCTCACGGCGCCTGTTAATGGCCAGTTGAGACGTCCCTGGTGGCAGAGGGTTCCGCAGGACTGAGGCTCAAGATCGAGACGGCGGCCCTGAAAGTTCTGGTTCCGGCCGCAACCGTTACCCCCGCTTTCTTCAGGTACCCCAGGTCGTTCTCCCATTCGCCGCTGCGCGCCCCTGCGCCAGAGCGCTTTTTGCCAGCCTGCGCCGCAATGCAAGCACGGCCCGGTGCTGCATGGCCTTTACCGACCCGGTGGTCTTGCGCAGGACCTGGGCCGTCTCACGGGCGGTCAAGCCCTGGCCGAAGCGGAGCACCAGGACCTCCTGTTGCCCACGCGTGAGACATCGCATCGCCCTGCGCAGCCGTTCATAATCCTGGGCTGTCTCGACCACCGATCTTGGATCGCTTTCCTTCCCTGACACCCAGATCTCATCCATGCGGTCGGATAGAATCGGCGATCGCTGGCGGTAATGATCCACCACGATATTGTGCGCGATCCGGCGGAGCCAGGCGTTGAATGACGTATGCCAGAAGCGTTCGGAGCGGATCGCTTGGACGACACGTACAA
The DNA here is from genome assembly GCA_050123055.1 of Anaerolineae bacterium. GTDB lineage: Bacteria > Chloroflexota > Anaerolineae > JAAYZQ01 > JAAYZQ01 > JASFHU01. Next base: position 238 of record JASFHU010000413.1, on the reverse strand, counting down.
AAACATCCCCTACTAGATCCTCGGCCAGGTGCGGGTCACTCACCTGGCCATAGATGTAGGCATAGATGCGCGGTGCATAGTGGTCGTATAGCTCCCCCAAGGCGGCCTCATCGTATTGTCTGGCTCGCTTTAGCAATGCGTGCTCACCTGGCAACTGTCTCACGCTGTCTCCTCCAGGAAAGGCCCGCGCTTGTAGAGACGCCCCGCCGGGGTGTCTCTACCGGGTGTTTTCGTCTGT
>JASFHU010000412.1:0-4999 GCA_050123055.1 Anaerolineae bacterium | reverse complement strand
CCTCAGCAAAGGCGGCGTCTTGTCCCTCTACCTAGACAGATCTGGCGTGCTTTGGATTGGCACCAGCTTTGGTGGAATCAACAAGCTCATTGCAGGAGCGGGAAGGTTTGAGAATTATCACCATTCTACCGATGACCCTGACGGCTTGAGTGGTAATATCGTGACGTCGGTGCTTGAGGATGAGCAGGGTGTCCTATGGATTGGGACCGTTGCCGGGTTGGACCGGCTGGATCGCCAGAATGGACAGTGGAAGCACTACCGGCACGACCCAGACGTCTCCGGCAGTTTGACCAATGACCTGATTCGATCCATCTATATGGATCGCCTGGGCACGCTCTGGGTCGGGTCGCAGGGTGGGCTTGATCGCTACGATCGCGAAACGGATCAGTTCATTCACTATGACGGATCGCCTGTGGTCATGTGGATGGACGAAGGCCCTTCGGGCACCCTCTGGTTTGCTACTAAGGGGGGGCTCTTTCAATTGGATCGGGACACGGACCGTCTGACCTTCCTAAAAGCAGCCGCTAGCTGGATGATTATGGTTCTGGAAGACCGGACAGGTGTGGTCTGGGTAGGAACTTCGGGAGACGGGCTTTACCGCTACGACCCGGCCAATGGAAACTGGCGCCATTATTGGCACGACCCCGATGACCCTCACGGCTTGAGCAGTAACAGTGTCGAATCGATTCACGAGGACGAGTCGGGCGTGCTATGGCTCGCAACGCGTGGCGGGCTCGATCGCTTTGATCGGGAGACAGAAACCTTTGCCCACTACAAAGTGCAGGATGGGCTGGCCAATGAGAATGTGTTCGGGATGATGCAAGAACGCCCCCCACCTTCGGGTGGGGTGGGGTACCTGTGGCTGGCGACGGATGGTGGCCTATCCAGGTTCGACCCACGAACCGAGACGTTCAAGAACTATTACGCCAGCGACGGGCTCCAGAGCAACAGCTTCTGGAGGAACGCCTACTACCAGAGTCCTGACGGGGAGATGTTCTTTGGTGGGGTAAACGGTCTTGATCTGTTTCATCCGGACCAGATCACCGACAACCCGCATCCCCCTCCCGTCGTCATCGCGGCCTTTAGCCTCTTTAACCAGGTGGTGCGAACCAATCTACGCTCAGACGAACGGATCGAGTTAGGCTATCAAGAAAACTTTGTTTCCTTCGACTTTGCGGCCCTCGACTACCACAACCCGGAGAAGAACCAATACGCCTACAAGATGGAAGGCGTCGACGATGACTGGGTCTACGCCGGAACGCGCCGCCATGCCGACTACCCCAATCTGCGGCCGGGCGACTATGCCTTCCGCGTCAAAGGCTCAAACAGTGATGGCGTCTGGAACGAAGAGGGGATCTCGGTCAGCATTACCATCCGCCCCCCGTTCTGGGCGACCTGGTGGTTCAGAGGAATCCTCCTCCTGGCACTCGCAGGTGTTGCTTTCGGCGCCTACCGCCTGCGGCTGCGAAGCGTCGAGGCGCGCAGCCGCGAGTTGGAGGTACAGGTCACGGAGCGGACCGCCGAGCTGGAGCGGGAAGTCGAGCACCGGCTGCAAGTGGAGGACGCGCTGCGCCAGAGCGAGATGGCAAAGGCGGTGACCGCCGAGCGCAGCCGCCTGGCCCGCGAGCTGCACGACGCCGTGACCCAGACCCTATTCTCGGCCAGCCTCATCGCCGAGGTGCTGCCCCGGCTATGGGCCAAGGATCCCGAAAGGGGACAACAACAACTGGAGGAGGTCCGGCTTCTCAACCGGGGCGCATTGGCCGAGATGCGGTCGCTGCTTCTGGAGCTCCGCCCCGAGGCGCTGGCCCAGGCCAAGATGGATGACCTGCTGCGCCAACTGGGCCGGGCGATGATCGGTCGCACCGGCGTGCCTGTCTCGGTCAGCGTCGACGTGCAGTGCCCGTTACCCGCCGAGGTGCAGGTCGCCCTCTACCGCATTGCCCAGGAGGCGCTGAATAACGCGGCCAAGCACGCCGAAGCAAGCCAGGTGGATGTGCTCTTCCAGTGTGAAGAAAACCGGGCGACGCTCTCCATCCGCGACGACGGGCGCGGATTCGACGTGGGCAACATCCCGCCGGGGCACCTTGGTCTGGGCATCATGGAGGAACGCGCATCTGCCATCGGGGCAGCGCTCGAGATTGTGAGTGCGCCTGGCGAGGGCACGACAGTATATGTGGATTGGATGAAGGACAAACGACGGACGACGAAAGACGAATGAATTGCCCGTCCATTTTCGTCCTTCGTCGTAGCACTGAAAGGACACCACAATGACGCAACCAACCCCCATCCGGGTACTAGTCGTAGACGACCACCCCATGGTCCGCAAGGGGTTGGCCTCGTTCCTCCTGGTCATGGATGATCTGGAGTTGGTGGGCGAGGCCAAGGATGGACTGGATGCCATACGCCGGTGCGACCAGTCCTGCCCCGACGTGATCCTGATGGACCTGGTCATGCCGGTGATGGATGGCCCGACCGCCATCCGAGAGATCCGGCAGCGCTGGCCCGAGATCCAGATCATCGCTTTGACCAGCTTCCAGGAGGAAGACCTGGTGCACCAAGCTCTGCAGGCCGGCGCCATCAGCTACCTGCTGAAGGATGTCGGCGCCGACGAGCTGGAAGCCGCCATCCGGGCGGCCCAGGCCGGCAAGCCCACACTGGCCCCCGAGGCCGCCCAGGCGCTGATCCGGGCCAGCATGTCGCCCGACAGTGGGATCAAGCCGGGCCACGACCTGACCCCCCGCGAGCTCGAGGTCCTGGCCCTGATGGTGGAGGGACTGAGCAACCCCGAGATCGCCGGGCGGCTGACCATCAGTCGGGCGACGGCCTCGGTGCATGTCAGCAACATCCTGTCCAAGCTGGGGGTCTCGAATCGTACGGAGGCGGTGGCGATGGCGCTCAGGCATAACCTGGTGAAATGATCCCCCAATAGTGCACCTGCATTAGTCAAAAATCCAATACCTACACTATCCAAGAATCCCTCAGATGCCAGATGCGTCTGAGGGGTTTTTCTCGTATACTGGAACCACGATGAAAAGCCTGCCCTGAGACCACCGAAGGGACGGAGGACCGAGGACAAATGCGAATCTTGCTTGCTGATGACCAACCGAAAGTGAGGCTAGGACTGAGGCTGCTGTTGGAGCAGGAGGAGTGGGCGAGAGTGGTGGGCGAGGCAGCCGAAGCCCAGAGCCTGCTGGCGCAGGCTGAGGCGACCCAGCCCGATCTGGTCCTGCTCGACTGGAGCTTGCAGGGCTCGGAGAGGCCGGATCTGCTGTCCGCCCTACGAGGCTGTTGCCCTGGATTGGCCGTGGTCGTCCTCAGTGGCCAGCCGGAGGCAGAGCAAGATGCTTTGGCTGCCGGGGCCGACGCCTTTGTCAGCAAGGCCGATCCACCCGAGCAGCTATTGGCAGCCATCCGCTCCACGGGATGAGCCGAAGCGCGATGGCAGTGTCCGCTCAACAGAAAGGAAAGAGGAGGTCGAGGATGTATCGCACAACGGAATTCGAGGGGAGAAACCTGTTCCTGTTCTTCGTAATTGCGTTTGGCTGGAGTTGGCTGCTTTGGCTGCCGAGCGTCATCATCAGCGTCACCGATAACCGGTCCCTGATGTATTGGATGTATGACGTAGAGATGTCCCTCGGACTGGGCCTGCTCGCCATCGGCGGCATCTTTGCGACGCTCGGTCCCCTGGTGGCCGCGTTCACGGTGACCGGACTGACCGAGGGCCGCGAAGGAGTGCGCAGGTTCTGGCGGCGATTCTGGGACGTGCGCCTGGCAGGGTGGTGGCTGCTGGTCAGTTTCCTGCTCCCGATCCTTTTGATCGCCGTCCCTCGTCTCATCGTAGTGCCCCTGGGATACCCGCTGCAACTCGCCTGGGCATCCCAGCCACTGGTGCTCGTGGGCTGGTTTCTCAACAACTTGACGAGGTCCGGAGGCATGAGCGAGGAGTTCGGCTGGCGGGGGTATGCGCTGCCGCGACTCCAGGCCAGGTGGAACGCTCTGGCCTCCAGCATTGTTCTGGGCCTGATCTGGACTGTATGGCACTTGCCGCTGTGGTTCGTGGCCGGCTCTTCGCAACAGGGCTCATCCTTTTGGCTGTTCCTGGCCAACCTGGTTCTGTTGTCCGTCCTTTATACGTGGCTCTTTAACAACGCCAAGGGCAGTATCCTGGTAGCGGTGGTCTTTCACGCGATGTTGAACACGGTGAGCCAGATGTTTCCTGAACCGACAGCTAACCTTTTCTACTGGGTGTTGCTTGGCTTGACCGTAGTGCTCGTCGTGGTTATCTATGGTCCGCGGACACTGGTGCGCAAGGGACGAGAATCTCTCCAAGCAAGCGGCGCCGCGACCTGAGAGCAAATCTGTTTACTGGAAAATGGCCCTCGCTTGTAGAGACGCCCCACTGGGGCGTCTCTACCCAGGCAATGGTGCGGAAAACATCGAGGATGGAATCGTGACCACGGTGGAAGGAGAAGGGAACATGAAATCGAAAGCGATAGTCATAGCATTGCTGGCGCTGCTGATCTGCGCCTGCGGCCCCGATGTGGTGATCGAGCCGGTGGGGGAGCGAACCATCGGCGGGCAGGAGGCCCAGGTTGAGGAAATCCAATTTCGTTCCGGGCGGTTCAAGGTGGTCGGGGACCTGCGGATGCCCGTGGGGAAAGGTCCGCATCCAGCTATCATCATGGTACACGGCGATGGTGCTGCCACTCGCGACGGACACAGTCATTTGCTCGAGGTCTTCCTGCGCAACGGCTACGCTGTGTTTTCTTGGGACAAACCCGGGAGTGGTGAATCGACGGGTGAATTCAACCGGAAGGGCGAATGGGACGTGCTCACGCGACGTGCCGAAATCCTAGTAGATGGGATTAACCTGCTGGTCGAACACCCTCAGATCGACGCCGATCGAATCGGTCTGTGGGGCATCAGCCAAGCGGGGTGGGTCATGCCCAAGGCGATCGAGTTGAGCGATCATGTCGCATTCATGATCGTGGTCAGC
>JASFHU010000411.1:0-5006 GCA_050123055.1 Anaerolineae bacterium | reverse complement strand
GGCTTTGGAAAAGATGCCGGACCCTTCAAGGGACAGGCTGAAGGGGTTGCGCGCCCAATGCGGAGAGACGAAACGGTAGGGTGGTTCTGTGAAATACGCATGGCTGCTCGTTGATGCCGACGGCACGTTGTTTGACTATGATAAAGCAGAGAGTACTTCTCTGGAATTGACCTTCAAGGAGTTCGGATTCGGGTATGAGCCGAGTCATGCTGACACGTACCGGCGGATCAACTCTGCTATTTGGGATCTGTTTGAGCAAGGCGAGATCTCGCAGGAGCGCCTGAGAAGCAAACGGTTTGAGCTGTTATTTGAAGCCCTCCAGATCGAGGGTGATGCGGAGGCGTTCAGCACGCGGTATCTGAGGAACCTGGCCGAGGGCTCGGAACTGATGGAGGGGGCGGAGGAGGTGGTCACAGCGCTGCATGGGCGGGTTGGTATGATGATCATCACCAATGGGCTGGCCGATGTGCAGAGGCCGAGGTTTGCCCGGTCGGCTATCGGCGACTGCTTTGCCGACCTGGTGATCTCGGAGGAGGTCGGGGCTGCCAAGCCACACAACAGGATCTTTGATATTGCCTTTGAAAAGATGCAGTTCCCCAAGCAAGATGAGGTCTTGATCATTGGCGATAGCCTGAGCTCCGATATTGAGGGTGGCAACAACTATGGGATCGACACTTGCTGGTTCAACCCTCAGCGAGAGCCTGGCAATGAAGAGGTCGAGCCTACCTACGAGATCACAGCGCTGGGCGAGTTGCTAGGCCTGGTCGGGGCAGCCTAGCGGATTATCGAAGCGACGGGCTACGAGATGTCAGAAGCCAGCGATGCCAAATCCCTATCACGAGAGCGTTACGGTCGTTTGGCTGAAGGCTATGTGACGAGTGAGGCGCATGCCAAGGGCCAGGATCTGGCGCGGCTGGTCGAGATCGCCCGACCGCAGCCGGACTGGGTCGTGCTCGACGTGGCGACTGGAGGGGGGCATACTGCGCTCAAGTTCGCGCCGCATGTCTCTCGCGTGACGGCCACGGATATCACGCCCAGGATGTTGGAAAAGGCCGAGGTTTTCGTGCGTGAGAACGGGATTCGCAACGTGGAGTTCAGGCCGGCCGATGCCGAGGACCTACCCTTTGATGACGAGTCGTACGACCTGGTGACCTGCCGGATCGCGCCGCACCACTTTCCGGACCCGGCGAGATTTGTGCGTGAGGGCGCCCGCGTGCTCAGACCGGGCGGTTTGCTGTTGGTTCAAGACCACGTGCTGCCTGACGATGGGGAAGTGGCGCGGTACGTGGATGGTTTTGAGCGGCTGCGAGATCCCAGCCACAACCGGGCATACTCGGAGCGCGAGTGGGTGGGAATGTACCGTGCAGCGGGGTTGGAGGTGGAGCACGCGGAGCAGATGGTCAAACAGCATCAGTTCATCGCGTGGGCGGAGCGGCAGAACTGTGGGGCAGAAACTATGACGAAACTGGTGCGCATGATCGACGATGCCCCTGAGGCCGTCGCTGAGTGGCTGCAGCCGCGTGAATTTGGCACGCCGCGAGCATCGTTTGTGAACCATCACTTGATCATTTCCGGGCGCAAGTTGTGACCAGGCTGGAGCGGAGAAGCGCATGAGCAAAGAGATGCGAAACGTGGATGAGTACCTGGAGAACCTGGAAGGGGAGAGGAGATCGGCGCTGGCGGAGCTGAGGGAGTTGATCCTGGCCACTGTGCCCGAAGCTGCGGAGACGCTCAAGTATCGCATGCCGACGTACGAGTATGCGGACGAGGCACTGTGTGCCTTTGCCTCCCAGAAGCACTATATGAGCCTGTACATGGATGCCGAGTTGGTCGAAATGCACAGACAGGAACTGACGGGGTTGGACGTAGGCAAAAGCTGTATCCGGTTCAGAAAGCTAGAAAAACTGCCTCTTGACACCGTGCGGACCATCCTACTTGAGACGGTGGAAAAGAGGGATGAGTTGTGAAGGGGGAGATGTGAACGAGACGACGATCTTTGAAGCTCATGACAGCTACGTATTGGGCTTGCAGTTCACAGGGGATAGCCAGACGCTGGTGTCCAGCGGGATGGATAATACTGTGCGGCTTTGGTCGGTCCCTGATTGGGCCTTGCTGCATATCGTTGAGGGGCATGCCAACAGTGTGAACAGCATTGCCCTCTCACCGGACGGCAAGATCCTGGCGACAGGATCGACAGATCAGACAGTGAAGCTGTGGTCCTTTCCCGGCGGGCAGGTCTTGCATACACTTCAGGATCGGAAGAAGACGGTCTCTGCGATCCAGATCTCCCCGGACGGTGAGTGGGTGGCAGCCGCCTCCTATGGTGGCCGGGCCATGGTCTGGACGCTGGAGGGGGAAGATGTGGTAGGCATCAAGGCCAGCAAGAAGAACCTATCGGCGGTGGCCTTTTCGCCAAACGGGAAGATCCTGGTAACCTCTGGGTTGGGAGACGATATTCTGCTCTGGTCGCTACCTTCTGGGGAGCCGATTGGCAGTCTGTCGGGTCACGAGACTGCGGTGTGGGGGCTGACCTTTATCGATGAGGGTCGTACCCTGGTGTCGCTGGGCTACGAGCAGTCGATGAGGTTCTGGGATACGGAGTCGTGGCAGGAATCGAGGGTTGTACGATCAAACGTCGCCGGCGTGCGGGGCATGGTGTTCTCCCCGGACGAGGGTACGGTTGCGCTGAGCATGGAGAGTAAGGTGCAGCTCTGGTCGGTGAAAGAGTGGGAGTTGCAGGCCGAGCTTCCGGTTAGTACCAAGGTGGTGAGTGCAATGGCGTTCTCGCCTGACGGACAGTGGCTGGTGCTGGGAGGGGCAGATAAGAAGATCCGAGTCTGGGAGCTGTGAGGGGTTCGATCGAAATGGCAAAAACACCTTTGAGCAAGAGGCTTCGGATGCAGCCGGGACAGCGAGCTCTGATCCTGAATGCACCTGTGGGATACATGGAGGAGTTGGGGCCTCTGCCGGACGACATCGAATTTGCGGATTTGGCGGAGGGTGAGTGTGACTTTGTCCATCTGTTTGTCAAAGATTCGGCAGAGATGGAGCGATTGGGACCGGTGGCAGTGGAGGCTGTGAAGCGCGACGGCTTGCTGTGGGTGTCGTACCCAAAGCGGAGCTCCAAAGTGAAGACGGACTTGAGCCGGGACAAGGGATGGGACATCCTGGCCCAGGCGGGGCTACGTCCGGTGACCCAAATCTCGGTGAATGAGGTCTGGTCGGCGCTGCGGTGGCGGCCCAGGGAGCTGGTTGGCAAGAAAGCTGGATGAATCTGTGAGCAGAGCAGAAATGGCTGGAGAGGATAGGGGAAAGATGGAGAACAGAGAGACCGCGATCCTTGGCGGGGGTTGTTTCTGGTGTATAGAGGCGGTGTTTGAGCTGTTGAAGGGTGTGGAGAAGGTAGAATCGGGCTACTCGGGTGGAGTGGTGGAAGAGCCGTCGTATCAGGAAGTTTGCAGAGGCACTACGGGACACGCCGAGGTGGTCCGGCTTACCTTTGATCCGCAGGTGATCAGCTTTGAAGAGATCCTCGAGGTGTTCTTTACGGTACACGACCCGACAACGCTGAACCGACAGGGGGCTGACGTGGGGCCACAGTACAGATCGGCTATCTTTTACCTTGGAGATGGACAGAAGGCGGCTGCGGAGCGGGTGATCGAGGAGATCACGGCGGCGCAGATCTGGGATGGGCCGATCGTGACGGAGGTGACGGCGTTTGAGGCGTTCTACCCGGCAGAGGAGTATCATCGGGAGTATTACCGCCGAAATCCGGGCCAGTCCTACTGCCAGGTCGTCATCGCACCGAAGGTGGCCAAGTTCCGCAAGCAGTATATGGAGAAGCTGAAACGGAATTGAGGTGGGGGGATGGGTCAAGTGCAGGACTCGAAGCAGGGGGCGATGCTGGAAACGGTGATCGTCTTTACGGAGCGGATGGAGGAGATGGCAAGCTTCTATCGGGAGGCCTTTGAACTCGGTCCGTTCGAGTCCTCGCCCAGCCACCTGGGCCAGCGGGTGGGGCACGTTTACCTGGGCTTTGACCAGGTCGAAGGTGTAGGCGCGAGCTCTGAGGCTGGTGTGACGTTGTGGTTCACGGTGAAGGACCTGCAGGCAACCTTTGAGCGCTTGGTGTCAATGGGCGCCCGGGTGAGGTATCCGCCGACGGAGAAGCCCTGGGGGGCGCGGCTGGCGTCGGTCTATGACCCTGACGGCAATGTGCTTGGGCTGGCGCAGAGAGAGGCCGGCGACTAGTGACGAACGGCGAAGGACGAACGACGGATGACGAGTGACGAAGGACGAAGGACGAAGGACGAACGACTGAAGAGAGACGGAAATCATGGATGACTTTTATCGGGAAGAGATTCTTGAACATTATACCAATCCTCACAACTATGGCACGTTGGAGGATCCCGACATCAGCCACATCGAGGACAACCCCTTGTGCGGCGACCGGGTACGGTTTGACCTCGATCTGGAGGAGGACGGACAGACGGTGAAGGATGTGCGGTTCTCGGCGGTGGGGTGTGCGATTAGCAAGGCCTCAGCTTCGATGCTCAGCGACTTGCTGGTGGGCCAAACGCTGGATGAGATCCGTGACATGAGCAAGGAAGAGGTACTGGACGAGCTGGGCATCGACCTGGGGCCGGTACGGCTCAAGTGTGCCCTGCTGCCACTCAAGGTGGTCAAGGTCGGCGCATATGGCCTGGAGGGATGGGACGAGGCAGAGGTTCAGGAGGAAGAGGAGTGGTAGGAGCAGACGCGAGCCGCGGATGTTCCGCGCGGAGGATGAAATGGCATTTTTGAAGGCAGCAAAGGTGAGCGAGATTCCCCCGGGACGGTCAAAGGTCGTCGAGGTGGGGGATGAGGACGTGGCTGTGTGCAATGTAGAGGGCAAGATCTATGCCATTGCCAACGTTTGCACACACGATGACGGTCCTCTGGGCGATGGCTATCTGCTGGGCGACGAGATCGAGTGTCCCCGACACGGGGCACGCTTTAACGTACGG
>JASFHU010000410.1:0-5007 GCA_050123055.1 Anaerolineae bacterium | reverse complement strand
CCGGCACAGAACAACTCGACGCTGTCGTAGCGTCGCAGCCTGTCGAGGGTTCCGGAGGCTAGAACATGCTCGCCGGGTATCGCCAGCCCGGCGACGGCCAAAGGGTGTTCGGCCTGTAGGTTCAACCTGGACCGTGAAGTGATCAGGATCCGGATATCGGGAGCTGCCCTCAGGAGGTCCACGACCCAGTTTGCACCCTTGAGCAAGTGCTCAAAGTTGTCCAAGATGAGCAGCATCTTCTTCTGACGTAGGTGGTCGAGCAATTGCTGGCGGGGGTCGAGCCCGTCGCGAAAGGTGAAACCCAGGGCATGGGCAGCGGTGGGCGTGATGCTCGCCGTCGATCCAAGTCGGGCTAGGGGCACAAAAACGATGCCATCGGCCGGTTGAAAGGAGCTGTCACTCTCGATCCCAGATAGGGCGCCACTCGACAGCAGGTCGGAGGCCGCTTCCAGGGCAAGGCGGGTCTTGCCACTGCCCCCTGGGCCAACCAAGCTCAGCAGCCTGCAACCGGGAGCCCGCAGGCTGGCATAGATCTCGTCCAGCTCCTTCTCCCGTCCGACAAAGGGCAGCAGGGAAGTGGGAAGGTTGTGTGGCCACTCTTGGATCGCCAGACGAACGTCCTTTCCACCACGGATGCGCTGGTAGAGAACATCCGTCTTGTCATCTGGTTCCACACCCAGATCGTCAGCCAGCGTCCGGCGCAGCGCTTGGTACTGAGCCAGTGCCGCGTTGCGCTGACCCGTCAGGGCCAGGAGGCGCATCACCTGCCGTTGGCCCTGCTCCTGCCAGGGTTCCAGCCACACCTGTCGCCGGGCGTAATGCAGTGCCTGTCGATATTCTCCCCGTGCCTCGTGCCAACCCGTCAGCCATCGCAGCCCTGTTACGACTTGTCGCTGGAGGTGCTCCCGCTCGAGCAAGGCCCACTCCTCCAAGGCCACGCTGTCGGGAAGCGAAAGACCCTCCAAGAAGCCTCCACGATACAGTTCCACAGCCTCCGCCAACCGGTGGACTACCCGCCGTGGACGGCCCGTGGTTTCCAGCCGTTGGGTTAGCGCAGTTGCGTCGAGCCAGACGTCCGCCTCGGGGTTGATCTGGATTGATTGGCGACTGACGCGGAGAAAGGACGGAGTTGCCCCTTGAGCCTCAGCGCGTGCGTGATCGCCGAGAAGCTTGCGCAGGTTGGCCAGGGCAACGCGCAGATTGTTACGGGCGGATCGTTCCGGCAACTCGGGCCAGCACAGCCCGGCCAGCTTCTCACGGCGGTGCGGTCCTCCTACCTCGACGGCCAAGTAGGCCAACAGGGCCCGCACCTTGTCCGACTCGAAGCCGGTGACCGGTTCGCCGTCCAGATTCACTTGAAACGATCCAAGCAGATGAATGGACAGCCGGGGCACGGGGCACCCTCCTCTCGTGGTGACAGGCAAGCATGGAACGTCCGATATCGCGATTGTACCACAGTCGCCTGGAACCTGCAATCCCCGTCCCGTCAGCACATGCTCCTAATGTTTTCCTTACGCTAGTTGGCTATGATGACCCCACGAATGCTGGGGGCAACCATGGTCAAGAATCGCAGGGTCGAGTCACCACAATCAGACTATCTCTCCTATCTGCTTCGACTCTGGCGCGTAGAGGTCAGCGAACGCACCCTCTGGCGGGCCTCCCTTGAGTGTCCCCACACCGGCGAGCAACTGGGCTTCGCCGACCTGGAAGCGCTGTACCGCTACTTGCGGGCAGAGACCCAGCAGGAAGGAGGTGGTGCCACGCAAACTTGAGACCGGCTTGATCGTGGGGCAGCCAGATCAAACGACTCGATCTATTGGCCATAGCCGTGCTCACGGCTCTGAGCAGTTTGATTCCCAACCAAAGACAAGAAAGGAGCGCATGTTATGTCCGCAGAGAACAAAGCCATAATCGACCGTCTCACCCAGGCATTCAATGAGGGAAATCTGGGCCTGATCGACGAACTCGTCGCCCCCGAGTTCGTGGGTCACAACCCGCTGAGCCCCGAGCCCATCCAGGGACCTGAGGGGCTGAAGGGGTTCTTTGGCGCCTTTCGCGCCGCGATGCCCGACATCGTCCACCCCAGTTGGACCCTGATCGCCGAGGGCGACCTGGTAGTCATCCACATGCCCATCGAGGGTACCTTCACCAACCAACTGATGGGCATACCGCCCAACGGCAAGAAAGTGAGCCTCTGGATGTGCAACGTCTGGAAGGTGGTAGGGGGTAGGGCCGTGGAATGGTGGATCAACATGGATACCCTCAGCCTTATGCAGCAGTTGGGTGTGGTCCCGCCGCCGGGATAGCTATGACCAGACCTGGCAACTCGAACCTAGCTGCAGAGGCCGCGTTGCAGGAGGAGGCGCCTAGCGCGCCCGCGGGTAGTGATGCTCGATGCAGGCCTCGGCCTCCTCGGTCGCGATGATTCCCGGCCACAGACCCGTACAAGGCTGCCGGGTCTGTGATCTGCCCGCAAACAGCGGAGGCTGGGTTTCCCCCCGGTCCCCTGCCCGGCCGAAAGGGGATTCGAATGAGTGAAAAACGAAAGAGTATGGGCGCCTACGAGTGGACTGGGTTTCGTGTACTCCTTCCGCTGGTGGGGCGCGACCAGTGACTGGGATGCCGGTGTCAGGGCCCACTATGGGACGCAAGAGAGGCAACTGCTGAGACTCACGTGAGAGAGGTATGGCGGCGACTCTGGCTCGGACAGGGTCGCTGCCATTCCCGCAGGGCTGGTCATCTGCCTGCTGGCGAAAAACATACCTGTATCACGGCTCTATCACTGTCTGTCCACGTCGTAGTTCACGACCGCTGACACTGCGCGTATCATCCAGTGGTACGCGCTTCTGGGCTTGATCCAATCTACCCCCCGGGTTCACAGACTGAGATTACTGAGCTACGCTTATTATAGCTTTCTGTTGGCCTGGGAGATCACCAACCGTGTGGTCAGGGTGAGTGGGTTTTGTCCCTTGTGACCATGAATACCTTAACTTCAAGGAAAGCAAGTTCAGCAAGAGCCGGGGCACGGCGGTGGAGGTGCCCTACTTTCTCAGCAAGTACGACCCCGACCCGCTGCGCTTCTACCTGACCGCCACCGCCCCCGAGACCCGCGATACCGAAGCCTGCCCTGAGGGCTCCGAAGGGTTCTCCTGGGAGGATTTCGTCGAGCGGAACAACAACGAGCTGGTGGCGACGTGGGGCAACCTGGCCAACCGCATGCTGAGCTTCGCCTACAAGCGCTTCGACGGCAAGGTGCCGGAGCCGGGTGAGCTCGATTCCGAGGACCGGGCGCTTCTGGCCCAGGTGGAGGCTGGCTTTCAGGAGGTCTCCGACCTCCTGAAAGCTTGCAAGTTCCGGGCTGCCCTGGGCGAGGCGTTGGCCCTGGCCCGCGAGGCCAACGGCTACCTGGACCGCAAGGCGCCCTGGTTCCAGATCAAAGGGGACAGGGCCGCCGCGGCGACGAGCGTGTACGTCATCCTGTGCGCTGTGGACAACCTGAAGACCATCCTGGCACCCATCCTGCCCCACACGGCGCAGAAACTGCACGAGTACTTGGGCTACGACGGCCAGCTCTTCGGCACGCAGCACGTGGTCGAGTACGAAGAGGAGACGCGCAGCCATGCGGCTTTGACGTACGACCACAGCGGCGCGGTCGGCACCTGGACCAAAAGCGAGCTGCCGGCAGGGCAGGCGCTGCGCCAGCTGGCGCCGCTCTTCAAGAAGCTGGACGAGAGTGTCGTTGAGGAGGAGTACGTGCGGTTGGAAGGATAAGAGCAAAACCGCGAGTCGAGATTCGGAGATTCGGGAGCCGGGGTTTGTGCCCCGGCTCTTTGTCTCCAACGAGGGCTGAATGGCGATTTGGTGGTCTGTACCCGGTCACGGACTCGTTTGACTTGCGATTCAATGTTGAGTATAATATGTAACAGAATCAACATTAGGATGAGGAGCCATATGATGAAGACCATCCAGATGACTATTGATGAACCTTTGTTGGCCAAGGTGGATCAGATGATCCAAGCATTGAATACGACCCGCTCTGCCTTTATTCGCGAGGCTTTGGAGCTCGCTTTACAGCGGCATGCGATAGCCGAGTTGGAGAAGAAACACGCCGAGGGCTATGCCCGCCATCCTGTCGAGCCTGGCGAGTTTGACGTATGGGAAGATGAGCAGGCCTGGGGTGCGTCATGAGACGCGGCGAGGTACGGTGGTACACATTCAAAGCGCCAGACAAGCGCCGCCCGGTGCTCATTTTGACTCGAAACTCGGCCGTCGATTTCCTGAACGCCGTCACTGTTGCCCCTATCACGACAACCGTGCGTGACATCCCGTCCGAAGTTTCCCTGTCTCCAGAAGATGGACTGCTCACTGACTGCGCAGCGAATATGGACAACATCCAGACGATTCCGAAGCACAAGTTGGGTTCCATGATCGCCTACCTCTCGTCCGAAAGAATGGACGAGGTGAATCTGGCGCTTGCTTTCGCTCTGGGCCTCGATGCCCCTACCTTTGGATCATGAACCTCAGAGGGTGATCAACACCTCACCAATGACATGCCTGGCTGCGTGGCCATAGAGCGCAAGCATTGTCAGGCCTGCTACCGGCACATACACCCTGCAAGATCGTGACTGGATAGTAGGGAGGGTGACACCGACAATGGAATCGCGTCGCCCTCGTACCCCTCCGGCGGCGCGCTCACAGGCGGCATGGTTCCAGATCAAGGTGGACAAGGCTGCAGCGGCGACGAGCGTGTACGTCATCCTAGGCTGGATACCCCCGGCTCTTCCAGATCCGTCAGACAGGAGCTTGTAAAGCCAAGCGTAGCATGGTAGAATACGGATAGCAGGCAAAGTCTGTAGTGAGCCAAGCACCTGGCTACAATAGATCGGCCGCTGGACTGGCCCTGAAAAGAGACGGTATCGTCTACGCTAATCTGCACAAGGAGTCAGCATGGATTGGTTGACAGACCCACAAGCCTGGATTGCCTTTCTCACCCTCGTGGCTCTCGAG
>JASFHU010000409.1:0-5010 GCA_050123055.1 Anaerolineae bacterium | reverse complement strand
ATAGCTTTTCCCCCAGCAGCCCGATCTCATGCAGGAGCTGATCCTCCTCGACCTCCAACTCGGCGATCCTCTCTTCGCTGTGCTCGATGGTCTCTAGCTCGCGCTGGGCGCGATGCGCAAAAGCCAGCACATCCTCAATGCTGTCGCCATACTTGCGTTGCAGGCTATGGATGAGGGCCAGCCGCTCCTCTACTTGATTCAGACGCCGGGGATTGAACTCAATACGGTCCCGGTAATCGCGCAACTGCCCGGCTAGATCCTCCAGTTGGTAGCTGACTGTCTCTGCCGCTTCGCCCAGCACGCCGGTAGAAGGATCCAGGCGGGACAAGCCGGTCAGGGCGCGGGCTGAGGCCTGCAGCAGATCGACGGCCGACGCCTGCTCGTCATCGCCGCCATACAGGGCAAAGAATGCTTCGTCAGCCAGCTCCCGCAACTGCTCGGCATTGGCCAGGCGAGTACGCTCCTGGACCAGAGCCTCATCCTCACCCGGTTCGAGGTGGGCAGCCTCGATCTCGTTGGTCTGGTACTGGAGCAGATCCACACGGCGGGCCAGTTCTCGCTCGTCACGGCGCAGGTCGGCGAGCTCTTGGCGCACCTGCCGCAATCGGCGGACCAGGCCCGCAAACTCGGCACGCATGGGCCACAGTTCGGCATACCGATCTAGCAGATCGATATGCTCGCGCACCCGCATCAACGACAGGTGCTCGGTCTGACCGTGGATATCCACCAGGTGCTCTCCGATGCCGCGTAGCACCTTCAACGACACAGCCCGGCCGTTGACGCGGCAGACGTTGCGCCCCCCCCGGCGGATCTCACGGGCCAGGATCAGGATGGCTGGATCGTCCCCCTCCAGGCTGTCCTGCTCTAGCAACGGACGAACGATGGCCAGCGCCTCATCATCCAGCGAGAAGGTTCCCTCCACGTTGGCTTGAGCTGCGCCGGCCCGGATCAGGTCCACTTCCCCTCGGCCACCTAGCAGCAGGCTGACGGCATCGATGATGATCGATTTGCCCGCCCCCGTCTCTCCAGTCAGGACGTTGAAGCCCGGACCAAAGCGGAGGTGGAGTTTGTCGATAATGGCAAAATCAGAGATCGTCAGTTCAGATAGCACGAATTCCTCGAGTCAATGTCAATTGGCCCTGGGCAGAAAGCTCGGGAAGGGCGTGTAGACCGTCGACCCTCTGCCTGGTCGCTGTTTCAGCGCAGACGTGCAACGGCTGCACCGACAGACAAGAGCAGATAAAGACCCAGTGCGACCAGCGACCAGAGCGAAGTGAGCGCAATGAGCAGCACGGGCAAGGCACTCACCACCATCGCGCCACCCACCACCAGCCAGAGGTAACGGCTGCGACGGCGCCGGACGGCCAGGCGAACCAGCTCGGCGATGCCGATGCCGACGGCAGGTCCCAGGATCAGGGCTATGAACCAAGCACCCAGCAGGGTCATCAGGTAGCTGGCTACCCCACCCAACACCAGGGCGATGGCTCCGCCAATGACATAATCGACCGCACCTCCGGTGAAAAAAACAGCCTGTTGCTGGCCTACACACTCTCTGCAGCGGTAGCCGACCGGCGTTTGAACCGCACAGCTCGTGCAGATCGGCTTACTGCAGCGATTGCAGCGGAGCACGGTCTCCCTGTTGGGATGATTGGCGCAGTAGAGCGCTCCGTCGTCCAGAGGAGCCTCGTCGGGCGGCGGCGGTCCCATCGCCTCCTCCAGTTGGCGTGAGGCTTCGGCAAGGACCGACTCGAGATCAGCGCCAGCCTCCTCCTGTTCTGTTGCCTCACCCGACCCGGTATCTTGCTCGAGCATCTCCAGGCCAAAGCGGGCCTCGACGTTGTCTGGGTCCAGCTCCAGGATCCGCCGAAAGTAGGCCCTCTTCTGGGCCGGGTCCTGCTCGGTTGCGACCAGGGCCAGCCAGGCTTCGACGTTGTCGGGGGCAAGCTCGACGGCCTGGCTCAAATACTCGCGAGCCTCATCCAGGCGGCCGACCCGTGCCGCAGCGTTCCCCCGCTGAACCAACTCTGTGATGTCGCGTGACTCTGTCATCCGGTCTAGCACTCCACTTCTGTGAGCTTTTGGCTACCAGCCACCAGCCCTCAACAACCTGAAAAACCAGTTTGGGGAGTTCCGAAAAGTGCAGGCAGAACTCCCTCCCGCGTCCCCGATTCTACATGCAAACAGACGTTCGGTCAAGTAAGTGATCTCACCAACCAGCAATTCTCGATTTCGCCCAGAACCCCGTTTCCAAACGGGCGCCGTCAGCGGGGGGCGCCCTTACCTAGCGGCGCGGAGCATTAGGCGAAGCGTCCATTGCACGCGGTGTTAGGCGCTCTCATCAATTGCCCAACGTGGGTCTACCTGAATCATTTCGCATAACTCATCATAAGCCAACTTTCTACTTGACAGATTCTTGTCACCGAAACGAAGATAGAAAGGGCGATATTTCCAATCGAATGTGGATGTAGCGATACCGTATAGATAGTGAATCAACGCTGCTGCATGGACACGAACATCATCATTCCCATGCAAGGTACACCAAAGAAGTACTCGTTTTACAGCAGGAGTGGGATATTTTTCTGCTAAACGAAGTGTGAATGTTTGACCATTGAGAATAGACACCAATGGAATTGTTTCGACTAGAAGCCTTTCAATTTCTCTTACACTTATGATTCCCTTTTGGGATAGCTTTTCAATTGCCCTAGCTCTAACTTCATAGTTTTTACTCTTAAGGGCATTCTTTAGAGCAGAAAGGGCTTCATCTGAATCAATTTCGGCAAGGGCGTCAATATCGCGCCAATCTAGGTGTTTTCTGGAAATCAATAGTGTTTCAACCTGTCTTAACTCTTCCCCTCTTAATTCACCCAACGCTTCTAAGTCATAACCAATTCCATCATGCCACTCCACATAACCAATCTTCATACTCTGGAGAAATTTGTCAAGAGTCGGGCTGGGCGGCTTGTTGGATTTTTGAGGGAAAGGTTTTTTCAACATGTGTATTCTTACCAGCGCCTAGCACATTCTTCTGCAGAAGCACCCCGTCTGGGTGTTTGTCGTGCGAGCCTCTTTACTACATTCAGGTACGTATCCGCTCAGAATCCCCGTTTCCGATTGGGCGCCATCCTCCCGGATGTCCCCTGGCCACGGGGACGAGGTCCAGAGCCTAGTTGGAACTCTCCTTGCGCACATTGTGGCGGGCGAGCCAGGCCAGCAGGAGCAACGTGCCGATCCCCAAGCCCATCAAGGTAGCCAGCTTGAGCAGCCGCGAGCTGATGAACAGGGCCGCCGCCCCCAGGACCAGGCAATAGGCATAGTACAACAGCACCACCTGGCGCTGGCTCAGTCCCAGGTCCAGCAAGCGGTAGTGAAGATGGCGGCGGTCGGCCTGGCCGATGGACTGGCCGGCCCGCAAGCGGCTGATCATCAACCAGGCCACATCCACGATGGGGATGCTCAGGACAAGCAACAGCAGGGCCAGCTTGGCGCCAGCAGCGATGCCGAGGGTGGCGATGAGGTAGCCCAGCACCAGCGATCCGGAACCTAAAAAGACCTTGGCCGGGAAAAAGTTGTAGGGCAGAAAGCCCAACGTAGCCCCCAGGAGGGCCAGCGGCAACAGCGCCACACTGTGCTGCCCCTCGCGCAGCATGTGGATGGCCAGCACGGCACTGACGATGGCCCCCACACCCGCCGCAAGGCCATCCAGCCCATCCAGAAAGTTGATGGTGTTGATCATGCCCATGATCCAGACCAGGGTAAAGATGACCACAAACAGGTACGGGAAGACGGTCAGTTCGTTGGTAAAGGGATTCATTACCCGCTCGATAAAGACGACGCAAGCAATGGCAATGAGTCCCGAAATCGCTTGAGCAACGTACTGGGGTCCCGGTGGCAGCTCGAAGCGATCGTCGATGTAGCCAAAGACAAACAGGAAGGTGGCGCCTGCGACTATGCCCAGAAAGCGGGTCAGCTCTTTGGGGTCCTGCCGGGGTACGGGCAGCCATTGGCTCAGCAGGGCAGCGGCCATAAAGGCTACAAAGAGGGCCAGTCCGCCGGTACGGGGGATGGTCCCCTGGTGCCATCTGCGCGGACCGGGCTTGTCCACGATCCCCCAACGGCGCCCCCAGGCGGCAGCCAGCGGCGTGCTGATAAGGGCCACGATCAAGCCGACCGCGAAAACGACGGCAAACGGCCACCAGGCAACCTTAACGTCCATGGCATTTATTCTACGCCAGGTAGGGGTGAATGTCAACTGGTTGTACGGAGATTGTTTCGCTTTGCCAACAAGGTCAGGGCGAGAGCCATCCCCGGCTCTGCACGGACTGTGGTCCGTGCATGGCTGCTGGGCGTGCTGGACTGTGGTCCAGCACGAGCAGAGATCGGAAAGGGTGCAAGTGCCATTCCAGCCTGAGTTGCGAGTCTGCCTAACGGCGGGGAAAGCCGGGCCTGCGGGCGGTTCGGGCGGCCAGGAAGGCCAACTCGCTGAGGGTCGGGTTTGCGCTACCTGTTGCGGCCAGGTCTTCAACGGTCGCACCGAGCTGGATCGCCACCGCGATGGGAGCCAAGACCTCGGCTGCATGGGGGCCCGCGGCCACTCCACCCAGAACACCGCCGGTCTGGGCATGATAGAACAGTTCGACAAAACCCTCCGACTCGGCCAACAGATGGGCTTTGAGGGAGACGGTAAAGGGTATACGAGCAAGCTCAACGCCGGGCGCTCCCGCGTCCACCACCCCCACCTGAGCGACCTGGGGCTCGGTATAGACGGCGCTGACCACTGCCTCGGGCCGGAAAGGAGGCGTCGGCATGCCGGCCGCGTGGCGTCCCGCAACCCATGCCTGGGCCATGGCCTGGTTGGCCAGCATCGGAGTACCGGTCACATCGCCGACGGCGTAGATGGAGGGTACCGCTGTACGCCCAAAGGGATCGGTCTGCAATTCGCCCGTTGGGCCGGGCTCCAGCCCGGTTGCGGCCAGGTTCAGTCTGCCCACATCGGGCCGCCGGCCGACAGCC
>JASFHU010000408.1:0-5014 GCA_050123055.1 Anaerolineae bacterium | reverse complement strand
AAAAACAGCGAAGGACGGCGGGGCCCTCACACCAACGCCCACCGTCCTCCGTATCCCATTTCTATTCGACAATCGCGACAGCGAGCCCTACGCCTCCTCTTTCGGCTCCTCCGATTCGGCCTCTGCCCCTGCTTCGGCCTCGATCTCGGCCGGCTCCTCAGCCACCGCGGCGCCAACGGCATAGGTCACGCCCCGGTCAGTAGCCTCCAAGCGCTCGCCCACGATCGCATCCTCGGTGGCGACAAAACTCCCGGCCACCAGCCCATCCTCGGTAAGCATCAACTGGCTGCCCTCCACCGATTCCTCGTCTCCCGCGACCCGGCTGGCTGCAAAAGCATCGGTCGAGCTCAGCGCCGTGTAGGCCACCTCGCGCCCGGCCTCGAGCTGTGCCGCGACGTCGGCCGCAATGCTCTCGGTCAGCACGTCCGCGCCGGCCTCGGCCATCTCCTGCTCCAGCTCGGCCACCCACTTGTGCTCGATGACGGCCACAATGGCCGATGTGCCCGGCTGGAGCGACTCCCCGATCGTATTGAGCCGCTCGTTGGAAAAGCCCGAATCCCGCAGCTTGGCGGCTAGTCCGCCGATCAGGGCGCCCGCCGCGCCAGCGACCAGGATACCAGGTCCCGTCAGCACCCCCAGGACCGCTCCCACAGCGCCGCCAAAGGCTGCGCCTTTGCCTCCACCCCAATCCTTCAGTTCCTTGACGTGGAGTTTGTTCTTCGCGTCGCGCCGCAGGACCGCAGCGTTCTGGATGCCGATCAGACCGGCCCACTTTGCCTGCTTGAGCTCGCTCAACGCCTCGTCCGCAGCCTTCTCCTCTTTAAAGGCAGCAATCAAAACCTGCACTGGTACGTCAGTCATGGTTAGACCTCCATCCGTTAATGGTAAACTTTCACTCATTATACCAGAATGGCAATGACCGCGCACCAGCCATTCGTCCAGTTTTTTGCCTGTACATTCGTCCAGTCTCTGCCTGTACGGATGTACAGGCAGGCCTCACTCTTTTTTCAATCGCAATGTGCCGCGCCCGGCGATATTTGTCTCCAGAGCCAAAGTTGGTTATAATGAGACTCTCAATTTGCAGGCCCGGTGTCCTGTGCAGGCTGGCACCTGGGAGTTGTCCAAAGGCAACTCCTAAGTTCACTCTGCCAGTAGCCGCGTCCTGTGTGCGCGGCTACTGGCAGAGTGAGCACAGAATTCAGGAGCAACGGCGCCCCCGTTTACACAGGAAACCGGGCTACATAGGGATCATGATCGGTACAGTCCTGAGCAATCGATACAAACTAATCGCCGAGTTGGGCAGCGGCGGCATGGCCTGGGTCTACCTGGCCGAAGATCTGGTGGAGGACCACAAGGTTGCCGTCAAGGTCCTCTATCCCCAGCACAGCCAGGATCTGGGCTTCTTGCAGCGCTTCGTCCGCGAAGCCAAGCTATCGATGACCCTGTCACAGGGTTCGGCCCAGAAGCATATCGTTCGCATCCTTGACTATGGGGCCGATCGTGATACCAATTACCTCGTCATGGAGTACGTCCAGGGTCAGGATCTGGGACAGCTGCTGCAGAAAGAGGGCCCCTTGGCCTGGCAGAGTGCCCTGGACGTGGCCCGCCAGGTAGCGCTGGCCCTGGATCACGCCTGCCAGCTAGAGATCGTCCACCGCGATATCAAGCCCTCCAACATCATGGTCCTGCCCGATGGCACGGTCCGCGTCACCGACTTTGGCATTGCCCGCGCGCGCTCCTCACCCAGCCTGACGCTATCGGGCTTTGTTGGCTCGCCCCACTACGCCGCACCCGAACAGGCCAAGGGCGAACCGGTAGACATCCGCGCCGACATCTATTCCCTGGGCGTCGTGCTGTACCGCATGCTCAGCGGGAACCTTCCCTTTCAGGCCGATACTCCGTGGGCGGTCGTCCACCAACATATCGTCGCCGCCCCTCCACCGCTGGTGGGTTGTTGTCCCGACCTGCCAGCCCAGGTCATCCAGTTGGTAGACAAAGCCCTGGCCAAGCGCCCCGAGGATCGCTTCCAGACTCCTCAGGACATGATACAGGCCATCGACGCCGTCTTGGCCGGACACGATCTTCCGTTTGAGCCGCTGGTCGGTGTCGCCGCAGGGGTGGTCCCGGCTCTGGCGCCTCTCTACGACCGAGCCCAGCAAGCAGTCGAGGCCGAACGATGGCAGGAAGCGGTCGATCTCTACAGCCAGATCCTCAGGGTCGATCCCGACTACCGGGACGTGAGCGAGCAACTGGCTGAGGTGGGCCAGCAGATCCGCCTGGCCAATCTCTATCGCTCCGCCCAGAGAGCGCTGCAAGACGGTAAATGGGACAGGGCCCTGACTCAGCTAGATCGTATCTCCGAGGTTGATCCTGTTTACAAGGACATTGCCGGCCTGCGGATCATCGCCGAACGACAGGAGATGCCCAAAGTCAGCGACCCGTCGGCGGCAGAGGAATTTCCAACCCAGGCCTTCGTAGCCGGAGCGGAGGGCACCGAGACATGGGATGGGGGCCCGGTTCGCCCTTCCGGGCCTGCCCTCCCCCCAGTCCCGCCGGTTGATGCCCCGCAGCCTCGCAGGCGCTGGCTGTGGATCGCCCTGCCGCTGCTGGCCCTCCTCTTTGCTGTGGCGCTAGTTCTGCTCCTCAGCGGCCGCGAACCCGAGTCGACCCCGGCTGCCGGAATTCAGCCCTCACCCGTGTGGACAGCCCAAGCTGCCGCCTCGCCAGTGCCCGAAAACACCGTCGCCAGGCCGGCCACAAGGACCCAAACACCCGTCCCCACCTCCCCCACCAAAGAAGAAACTCCGACGATCACACCTACAGCCACCCACACGCCGAGCCCCACGCGCACACCTACGACCGCGCCTTCACCCACCCCCGAAGCATCCGCCACGGCGACCGCCACTGCCACAGCGACCGCCACAGCGACCGCCACGAGACCCGCGGTTGCCCGTTCCGCACCAACCGGCCAGATCGCCTTCCCGCGCTTCGACCCCGGCCGGGGCACCTACGATGTTTATACCTGCCGCGTCGATGGCTCCGGCTGCCGGCGCGTGACGTCCGAGGCCAGCCAGCCCGACTTTTTGCCCAACGGCTCGCAGCTTGTCGTCCACTCCTGGAAGCCGAACGAGAAGGGCCTCAACCTGTTGAGAACGTCCGGGGAGCTCATCTGGCGCATTAGTGACGAGATCGAGGTAGCGCGTCCGAGCGTCGACTTTCAGGGAGATACTTATGTCTATCACTCGCGCCACGAATCCGACCGCCAGACACGTCTATTTCGCACCTACGGCGCCGAAACCAGGCCCATTGTCCGCCAGGCCAGCGCCGTTCTGGGCAGGTCGCCCTCCTGGCTGCCCGACCGGCGCATCCTGTACAGCGGATGCTGGCAGAACTCGTGCGGCATCCTGGTCATGAACGACGATGGCGCCTTCCCGCGCCAGATCGTGCCCGGCACCGCCGAGATCAACCCGGAAGCCTCACCCAGCGGGAGCCAGGTGGTCTTTATGTCCCAGCGCCAGGGAAACTGGGACGTCTACGTCGCCAACCTCGACGGCAGTAACCTGCGTCGCCTGACCGATGATCCGGCCAACGATGGGCTTCCCACCTGGTCGCCCGATGGTCGCCACATCGCCTTTGTCACCGATCGCGAGGGTCCCTGGGCAGTATGGGTCATGCGCCCCGACGGCAGCCAGCAGCGCCGCCTATTTGACATCGGCGGCCCTCTGGACGGTCGAGTGCGCAACGCTGCTCCCCACGAAACCCACGGCTGGGTCGAAGAGCGTATCTCGTGGGCCCCGTTGCCCTGAACAAGGGGCACCTTCCGTAGGCAAGCGCCCCTTGTCTATGGAAAGCGACTTCAGATCACCTCTATGGAAGGAAAATGACGGAACGAATCCTGGTCACTGACCTATTCCGCAACGCCTGGCTTACACTCTCCAATACCGTGCGGGGACTCAGGCAGCGCCGGCTCGATTATGTCGTCTTGCGCGTCGCTGGAAGCTATCCCGAGCGCACGGTGCAACCCCGGCGCCGGTTTCCGCTTTCGCTACTTCCCTGGCCGCCGCCTCCACCCAGCATCCAGGCCTTCAGCGAGGCCCTGGATCGTTTGGCCTGCGATCGGCGCGTCAAGGGCGTGGTCCTGATCGTCTCCGACCTGTCTGCCGCCCCGGCCACCGTGAGCAGCCTCCGCCAGGCCATCCAGCGCTTCCGTGAGACAAACAAGCGAGCCATCGCCTACCTCCACGATCCGGGCATGTGGGCCTACTATCTGGGAGTCGCCTGCGACGAGATCCTGGTCCCTGAAAGTGCCAGCTTTCGGGCCGCTGGTCTGCGCTCTGAAACCCTTTTCCTGAAGGACACTCTGGCCTTGGCCGGCATCGAAGCCGATTTTGAGGCCATCGCCGAGTACAAAGTCTCGCCCGATACCCTTCGCCGCGCCGAGATGACTGCGCCACATCGGGAGATGCTCGAATCCCTCCTTGATTCCCTCTACGGCGAGGCCACCCAGGCCATCGCCACGGGCCGTGGCATGAAGACTGAGCGCGTCCAGGAGCTCCTCGACACCGCCCCCCTGTCGGCCGAGCAGGCACAGGACGCGGGCCTGTTGGACGGCGTGTGCTACGAGGACGAGCTACCGGCCCACCTGGGCGCCGAGGGCAAACCAGCACTCCTGCTGACCTGGGACCAGGCCCGGCGGCTTTTGGTTCGCCCCCGACGTTGGCGCAGCCGCCAGGCCATTGGCGTCATCTCTCTGGAAGGCGTAATCGTCCGCGGACCCAGCCGCCGCACACCCGTACCCATTCCGTTGCCTCTGCCCCTGCCCGAGCCACAGGCCGGCTCTGATACCCTGGTCCTTCAACTGCGCGCCGCAGCACAGAGCAAACGCCTGGCCGCCGTCATCCTCCACGTAGATTCACCAGGCGGCTCGGCCCTAGCATCGGACCTGATCTGGCGAGAGGTTGCCCACCTGCGTCGCACAAAGCCAGTCGTGGTCTATATGAGCAACATCGCTGCG
>JASFHU010000407.1:0-5016 GCA_050123055.1 Anaerolineae bacterium | reverse complement strand
AACTCGGGAACTGCGGGATGGCTTTCGCCTCGTCGAGTTGGACGGTTCATGGCCCCAAGCTCCACCATGGTCAGAGGACCCGCTGGAGCCGGTCGGCGGGCCGCGGACCTTTCAGAATGGGATCGAGTTTCAGCATTACGCCTGGGAAGCTGGCCAGGAGGGTAGCGGGCGCTTTTGGCTGCAATGGCAAGTATTATGGCTGAGTCCTGATGATACACACTTTTTCGTTCAGGTATTGGATGGAGAGGAACGGCTCTGGGGCCGACAAGACTCTGCAGGGTATCCGACGGAGTTCCGACAGAAAGGGGACCGCGTCCTTACGCGATTTGACATAACTATTTCTGAGGGGACGTCAGGAATGCCGCATTGGGGGAGGGCAGGCACGTACCTGTACCCCCAGGTTGTCAATGTACCAGTGATTGACAATGCCGGCAACCCGGTCGGTGATACCGTGGTCATGGGACCGCTGAGCGGGGAGCCGTAGATGGAGCGACCTGGGATGGGGAGCGGGTAGGCTGGAAATGCTTGGTATTCAGATCGATCTCTGGATCTCGGCAGGATTGTTGATTTTTAGTGTGGCCGTGACACTGGTGACAAACTGGCTAGCAGCGGGGCTGCGCCGTCCGATCTGGTCGCGCCGCATCTCGCCGCATGATGTGGTAACCTTCCTTGCTAGCCTGGTCTGGATCCTGCTCATCTACGCTGCTGGCGTGATCGCAACGCGCTATATTGAGCGCATCGACTATCCTGCCCTGGGCTACCTAGCCTATGCCGCCGGAGCGTTCGTGCTTTCCTGGATCCGTGCGCTTTTGTATCGGCGTATCTTGGATCAGCCAAAGAGGGTGACGCCAGTCCGGGCGGCCCGGTCTGGCATCTGGATCCACTATGCTGCCTACCTGCTTTTTGCTATCGTTCTCTTTCTGGCGCTGTCGTGGCTGCTTCAACGTTCTGCAGACCCTGTCCTTCTCATCCCGCTCTCTGTTGGCGCGCTGCTGCCCAACTTGGATTCCCAGACCTCTGTACCTGGTCGACTGCTGCCCTTTGTGTCCCGCCGGGTTGAGGAGCGGTTCGGATACATGGAGGAGTGGCGCACGTTGGCTGCCAATGCGCTGGTGGCGCTGATTACCACTCCCCTGATCCTGCTCATCGATGTAGAAGCCTGGTACCCGATCTCGCTGGGGTTCCTCTCGCACCTTATGCTTGACCTGCTCACCCCTCAGGGGATCATGCTGTTCTGGCCAATCTCGCGCAGGCGCTACAAGGTCTTGGACGGACCTGTGGACCAGCCGGGCTGCCTATTTGAGCGCAGACTGGCGGTCAGCCTGGCAGTTGTTGCGGCCATCCTGTTCCTGGTCGTGGATGTCGGTCGACCAGCTCCTCCGGCAGCTCCAGCGCCCTCCTACGAGGAGACCTTCCGTCGTTACTATGCGATGCGTGGCAACAACCAGGTTTTTGCGTACGTGGAAGGTACCTGGCAAGCGACAGGCAAGCGTATGAGCGGTTGGCTCGAGATCCTCAATGCGGTTGGTGAGTCGTTCATCCTGCTCGATCGCTTTGACGGAACGGTCTTTACCGGAGGCCGTGGTGCCGAGGACAACCTGTACCTTAACCGAATCTCCCTGCGGACAGGCCCATCCATCCGAGTGAAACCAACCGAGATCCGTCTCGAGGACCAGTCTCTGGCCTCAGGACTGGCGGTCCTCTATGAGATGCAGCGTGAGCCGGGGTTGGAGCACATCTATGTCTCTGGTGACGTCTTTTTGCCCCTGCACCCAGATGGTGCCAGTCCTCTCTTGCCGGCCGACTATACCCAGACCAGATTGAGGCGAATTCAAGGCCACCATGGGGGACACTATACCCTCCACTACCTGACGGCCAGCGACCTGATCGCTCTGGCAAACGTGAGGGTTGAGCTGGCTGACCTGGTCATCGTGGCTACATATACCAGCCCGGTCGGCGGACCCACGGTGACGCCGCTACCTCCGCCTCCACCCACGCTGGAGCCAGGACCATGACCAGGCCTGTGTTCGGGTACGTGCTGTTCACGATAGCCATGGTAGTTTTTCTGGTGCTTGCGACCATCCCCATCATTGCCAGCGACCTGTTCCGCCAACCCTATCACCCACTGTGGCCACGGGTCAACCGCACGCTCGATCTCTTGCGCATCGATCCGTTTCCCGTTGGGGGGGGCGCACCACCACGTTTCCCGAACTGGCGCGATCCGGGCGGCGCGTCTATCTACTACCGCGACCTTTCGCTGACGACCGCCGACGGTTTGGAGCTTGCGGCGTGGTTTGTGCCGGCCATCAGCACGTCGTCACCTCTGACTGACACGGCAACCATCATCCTGGCCCATGGCCTGCTGGAGAGAAAAGAGAGCATGAAGCACCTCGTGCCGTGGCTCCACGAGGCAGGATACAACGTGATGCTCCTCGACTTTCGTGGACACGGACAGAGCGATCTGCAACCAACCACTGTTGGACGCGAGGAGGCGATGGATCTGCGGGCGGCACTCGACTGGCTGGAAGGGGAGGGAGCGGCCGATAGGGTAGGAGGCTTGGGAATGAGCATGGGCGCGGTCGCCCTGGTGAATACAGCCGCGGGAGACGATCGGATCGATGCTCTCGTGCTGGACAGCATGTTTGCCGAGTGGAACGACACCGATTTTGCCAAGGATTACCGCCTCCCACCAGAGTGGCTCGTGCCGGATGTTCCCAATCCAGAAGAGTTGCTGCCCGACATCCATGTTCCTGTCCTGGTGATCCATGGGACGGCAGACATTCTGACCGAGATCGAACACGCCCATCGCGTGTACGCGGCGGCCAACGAGCCCAAGCAGCTCTGGATCAACGACTCTGGTCACGCCTGGTCATCGATGACCTATCCAGAAGTCTACCGCCAGAAGGTACTCGACTTTTTCGACAGGACGTTGTCCCAGCTCAGTGAATGACGAACCTATGGAAATGGAGACTGTGCGCAACAACTTTACATAACTCTTCCCGATCCATTCTTTTGTTTCCTCACCCTGTGCACCGAAGGTAGTTTCCCGTTCCTAGACACATTCACACTGGCACTGTGTATACCAGTAGCCAGGCCACTGACAGACCACCGGATGGTTTCTGGACGAGCTACGTTGAGCTAGCAGTACGGTTCCGGGTACCCGAGAGAAGTGATCAAGTAGTGTGTCAGGACCCCAGCACTGCTCGCTTGGTAGCTACTCAGACGCGTCCGGTGTGGAGTTGGAACCGTCAGGTACAGCCGCAGCGAGAGTACATCGGAAGAAGCCACTGTTTTCTCCGGATTTCCGGGGTAGGGGGCTTGACAGAGGGCCAAATCTATGGTATTCTACTTATTGAACTTAAGACACCTTAAGTTCAATACGTGTCTAGAGGAGAAGCAAGATGGCAAATACCTCACCAATGGAGCACTCCCCTACTCTACTGGAAGCACAGGAAGCTTTTCTGGCAACGATTCAGGTCCCGCGCACAGCCCAGACCTATCAGTGGGCCCTCAGCGCCTTTCGGCGCTTCCTGGTGGATACCGAGCCAGGAAACAAAGACCAAAGCGACCAAGAAGCCTCCTCCCCCTTCCCTATCCATAGACTCCAGGACGATGTGCTGGAGAGCTTCTACTACTGGCTGGTCGGCGAATATGACAGCCAGCAGACCATGCACACCTACTTGTCCGCTGTACGGCGCTTCCTGAATTGGTTGGATGCCAGGGATCTTTTGGCTCCCGGTTTCCAGTTGGGCAAGGCACAGAACCGCCTGAAGGCTGCCCAGGGGAGTAGGAAAAGCATCCCCTACAAGCACCGGCGCATCGATCCTGAGTTGCCACGCATAATCTCATATTATGACAACTTGCCGCTACCGCCAGGGGACGACCGGACCAGCCGATCGCAAAGGCTGCTCATCTTGCGAGCCAGAGCCATCGTCCATACTCTTTACGCCTCGGGTGGGCGTGTCAGCGAGGTAGCCAGCCTGACGCGGGAGATGGTACTGGATGGCCGGCTCGACGAGGTGCACCTGATCGGCAAGGGAGGACAACCACGGGTGATCCTGCTGACGACAGAAGCGATGGAAGCCATCCAGGCGTACACAGCCGAGCGGGACGATGACTCTCCCGCCCTGTTCATCTCTCACGGCCGCGGTCATGGGCGCGCTCTGGGCAGAGGCACCATGTGGGCCGTGGTCAAGAAGGCGGCGCAGGATCTGGGGCTGCACAAGAGTACATCGCCCCACTCATTTCGTCACTACCGGGCTACGCAACTGCTCAACGAGGGAATGCCCCTGGAGTCGGTGCAAGCCTACCTGGGACATAGGGACATCTCTACCACACGGAAGGTATACGCCCATACCAAGACCGCGGTACTGCGCGACCAGTTGGCGACCTTTGGACGATCTCCAACTGAGGCGATGGATGACCTGGAGGCAAAGCGGCGACACAGAGGCCGCCCTCGAGACGAGGGCTATGAGCGTTAGGAGAGACGAGGGCTATGAGCGTTGGACAACCATGGCTAACTCTGATGCCGTATTAAATGCCGTATTACCCAAATCGCTCTTGACTTTTCCCGTCAGTTCCGTATAATCATTCCTGAATTCGAGGCAATCACTGGATGATAGCCGCCCAGAACTTGGAATCCGATCGCTGATTTCCTGTATTGGGCCCTCTCTCCGGACCTAAGTGAAAAGTTATGTCGACATCAAGGAGGATGAAATGCGCAACAAGCAGGTGGTGGATCTTCGCAGCGACACAGTGACCGTCCCTACCCCGGCGATGCGACAGGCCATATTCGAGGCCGAAGTGGGCGACGATGTCTATGGCGAGGATCCGACCATCAACCGGCTGGAAGAACTGGCAGCGGATCTCTTGGGCAAGGAAGCGGCCGTATTGGTACCCAGCGGGACGATGGCCAATTTGGTGTGCCTGCTGGCCCACTGCGCCCGCGGAGATGAGGCGATCATGGGCGATATTTCCCATACGTTCCTCTTTGAGGCAGGTAGCTCTGCAGCCGTG
>JASFHU010000406.1:0-5020 GCA_050123055.1 Anaerolineae bacterium | reverse complement strand
ACCGCTGGCCGGTCTGACCCTGGCCATCCGCTGGGGCTCCGAGTCCCCCTATATCAAGGGCTACGGCTATGCCGACCTGGCGACCTCTACGCGGGCCACAGAGGACACCATCTACCAGATCGCCTCCCTCACCAAACAGTTCACTGCGGCAGCCATCATGCAGTTGGTCGAGGGCAACCAGTTGGCCCTGGACGACCCCGTCGTCAAGTTCTTCCCCCAGGCCCCCGATTCGTGGCGGGAGATCACCGTCCAACACCTACTCAACCATACCTCGGGCCTCCGGGATGTCGACGAGCTACCACGAGAGACTGGCGGCAGCCTGATCGAGCCCGGCAGCGCGGATGAGCTCATTGCCCTCCTCCACGACGCTCCGCTGTGGTACAAGCCGGGCAGCCAGTTCAAGTATGGGGGAACAGGCTATCTTCTGCTGGCCGGCATCATCGAAAGAGTGACCGGCCTGGCCAGCGAGGAGTACTTTCAGCAGTACTTGCTCGCTCCCCTGGGCCTCGACTCGACCTTTGCCTGCCGTGGACGCTACGAGGATCTGGCACAGGGCCACCAGATCGTAGACAGGACCCTCATGCCGGTGCCGTCCTACGATCCCTCGCCCATCTTGGGCTCTACCGGCCTCTGCAGCACGGCCAGTGACCTGATCGAGTGGCAGGCTGCGCTGGCCGTCGGCCTCGTCGTCAGCCCCGATTCGTACGAGCAGATGACCACGCCAACCACCCTCGCCGGCGGTACGTCGATCCCCTATGGCTATGGCCTTGGACTCGGCGATGGTGCCGTCGCCCACGGCGGCTCCGCACCCGGCTTTCGCTCCTGGATGATCCACTATCCCGACGAGGATCTGGCGCTGGTTCTCCTCTCCAACACCGATGTGCCGCCAAGCTACTCCCTCGACATCCTGGCCCAGGTGATAGCCGACAGGATCCTGGATCATTCCCAACCATGATCGACAATTACAGGCATCAACTTTGGAGGTTCCCGTGATTCTTGTCACCGGTGCTGCCGGAAAAACAGGCCAGGCTGTCATCCGGGCCCTCAACCGAGGGGGACGTACCGTCCGGGCCCTGGTCCATCGCCCACAGCAGGCCCAGGAGGTCGCCGCCCTGGGCGCGCAGGATGTCGTCGTCGGCGACATGCGCCTCCGCACGACCATGGACCAGGCAGCTCGCGCCGCCCGTGCGGTCTATCACATCTGTCCCAACATGAGCCCCGACGAGGTAGAGATCGGCCAGCTCGCCCTCGACGCTGCCCGGGCTGCCGGGGTCGAGCACTTCGTCTACCACTCGGTATTGCATCCCCAGACCGAAGCGATGCCCCACCATTGGCAAAAACTGCGCGTTGAAGAGTCGATCCTGGAATCGGGTTTGCCCTTCACCATTCTGCAGCCCGCCGCCTACATGCAGAACGTGATGGCCTACCGGGGGCGTATCATCGCCGAGGGGGTCTACGCCGTGCCCTACGCCGTCGAGACCCGGCTGAGCATGGTGGACCTGGAGGATGTCGCGGCCGTGGCGGCCCTCGTCCTCGCCGAGCCGGGGCACGCCGGCGCCACCTACGAATTGGCTGCTGCCGACCTGCTATCCCAGTCGCAGGTGGCGGAGGTTCTGGAACAGCATCTGGGACGGCCGGTGCAGGCCCAAGCTGTGCCCCTTGCTCGCTGGGAAGGACAGGCCCGGGCCTCCGGCCTGGGAGGTACCCAGATCCAGTCCCTGCTCCAGATGTTCCGCTACTACGAGCGCTACGGTTTTCGGGGCAATGCCAACGTCCTCGAGTGGCTGCTCGGCCGTCCACCCACTACCTTTGCCGCCTTTGTCGCGCGCGCCTTCCCGCCTAGGGAGTCAGGTTCGGTCTGAAGAAAGGAGACACCATGCCAAACAACGCTGTCGTCGAAACCATGCTCAACCGCAAGTCGATTCGCCGCTACACCGACGAATCGCCGTCCGACGAGGTGATCTCGACCATTGTCCGGGCTGGCCAGCAGGCCCCCTTTGCCTACCAGCTCTGCAGCCTGCTGCTGTCGCGCCAGGGCGAAAAACACCCTTTCGGCGCGCCCCTGCTCTTTACCATCTGCGTCGATTCCCATCGTTTTGAGCTGATCATGGCCCGGCGGAACTGGCAGATCGCCCAGAACGATCTCTCCCTGCTACTCTTTGGCATCCAGGACGCGGCCCTCATGGCTGAGAACATGGTCATCGCCGCCGAGAGCCTGGGCCTCGGGAGCTGTTTCCTGGGCAACGCACCCTATCGAGCCAAAGCTATCGCGGAGCAGTACAAGCTGCCCAAGCGCGTGTTTCCTCTCGTCCAGTTGGTCATGGGCTACCCGGCCGAGAACCCGCCGCCCCGGCCACGCTATCCACTGGCCTTCACCCTCTTTGAGGACGAATACCCCGAACTTGACGACGAGATGATCCAGGAAGCCATGACCGTGATGGACAAGGGCTACCTGGCTCAGGACTATTACCGGCGGGCCAATTACCAGATCCCCCTGCCTCAAGACCGCGAGGAGACCTACACCTTTGACAACTATGGCTGGACCGAGCACATCTCCCGCAAGGTAGGGCTGTGGCTGACCTCTCTCGACGATCTGCTGGAGCCGCTGGCCGAGTGTGGCTTCCACGTCACACCCGACTGACGACTTGTCATTTCCTTGTGTTTTCCTCTTGATGATGGTATAATTGTACGAGTTCGCTCTGTTGCTTGGGGCACGGCCCCGGGGTTGGTACCTCAGACTCTGCGTGCGAGGTACCCTGGGGACGTGGCCTTGGGCGATTTTCGCGAAGGGAGTCAGGAGGAACCGTAGCCTATGAGCGCCCAAAACAAGATTTCCCCAGCCTTTGAGCCCTTTCTGGCCGAAAGCGGGCGCAATGACAAGCGTGACGCCATCGTCGTCTACCAGACGCTGATACCTGAGGAAGCTCCGCCCGCAAATCAGTTGCGTGAGCCGAGGGCGCGTACCAGCTACCTCAAAGAGCGCGCTGCCTTGCAGAGGCCCATAGAACGGCAGTTCCTGAGGGACTATCAGGAGGCCAGCAGCGATCACCTTCGCAACGGCCAGCAACTCGAGTATTCGGCCATCGGTTCCAGCGCATTACCCATCACCACCGTCGAGGTCACGCGGCGAACCCTCACCGCATTGGCCGAGCAGCCCGAGGTGGTGGCCATCATGCCCAATCAAAAGATCGAGCTCATCCAGCCCCGCCTGGTGAGCTACGACGAGTTGAGCCGGCTGGAAGCCAAGAGGGGCTTGACCTGGGGGCTGGACCGTCTCGAGATTGCCAAGGTATGGGAAAAGACCAAGGGCGAACAGATCAACGTGGCTGTCCTCGATACCGGCGTCTATGGCGACCACGAAGTCATCGAGTGGCGTGTCAAAGAGTTCGTCGTCATCGATCCCCTGGGCCGGCGCATCTGGGCTGAGCAGACCTTTGACAGTGGCAGCCACGGGACACACGTCTGCGGGACCATCGCCGGCGGCAAGACGCACCAAGGCATATCCATCGGCATGGCGCCAGAGGCGAACCTGCTCGTGGCTGGCGTTCTGGTTGGCGATGCCACCCTGCGAACGCTCATCGAAGGGATCTCCTGGGCCGTCGAAAGGGGCGCCCACATCGTCAACATGTCGCTGGGCTTTCACTACTACGAGCCGCTCTTTGCCGAGGTGTTTGAACTCCTCATCAATCAGTTTGGCATCCTGCCCGTGGTGGCCATCGGCAACGAGAGCCATGGCAACAGCAGTTCGCCAGGCAACGCCTACAGTGCCTTTTCTGTGGGCGCGGTGGAAAAGCAACCCTATCCATCCCGCAAGGTTGACGTTGCCTTCTTTAGCAGTGGGGCCAGCCTGGTCTTTCCTGAGGAGGAGGTGCACTCCCTGGTGGTCAAGCCCGACGTGGTCGCCCCCGGCCGGCAGATCTTTTCCTGCATTCCGCCCGAAAAACGCCCCGATGGCACCCACGAGTACAGCTATATGGATGGCACTTCGATGGCGGCACCTCATGTGGCTGGTGCCGCGGCCCTCCTGATGGCCGCCAAGCCAGAGGCGCCGGTTACCGACATTATTCAAGTCTTGAGAGAGACGGCTGACCATCCTGCGGGTGAGTACAGTCGGCCCGACAATCGCTGGGGCTACGGCCTGATCCGGCCAGCAGAAGCGCTCAAGGCCCTTGGCTGAAGGGTTCAGGTGTTGTCATGACTCGCAAATCGGAAAAACCCAAGATCAGTCCCGGATTCTCCGCCCGGCTGAAGCGCCTGAGACCTGGGCAAAAGGTTCACGCCATCGTCCTGCTCCATGCTGGCGATGCCAGCCAGGCAGCCGCAAAGCGCCAGAGCCCTGCTGAGCGAGAAGCCGCCATCGAGGCCATGCGCAGTTCGGCCCGACAGGTGCTGGCCGACCTTGACGACGTCCTCGAACGCTTCGACGGCCAACGGTTCGCAGACGAGCCCGATGCGCTGGGCTCCATACCCATCGAAACCACCGTCGCTGGCATAGAGACCCTGGCTTCCTGCGACTGGGTGAGGGCGATCATCGAGGATCAGCCCATCCAGCTAACCTTTGACATACCCCCCACCGAATAATCGTCCGCGGTGCTGTGTCGTTTGCTGCCTCTCTGCTTTTCGACTATAATGGGCACCCACATGGTGGAAAGCCCCAGAGGCCGGCACACTGCCGGTCCTGGAACCCCCTAGCTTGCACGGAGGAAGCACATGGAAACAGAGAGATACCCGATGGCTGAAGCGGTGCGCGCCGCCTATCGCGCCGGGCAGGAGGACGAAGCATTGGAGCCGCTTGTCCGCGTCGATGGCCACGGTCGGCCGGTGGGCAGCATTCAGGACGGCGATTACGTCATCTTTTACGACATCCGCGGCGAGCGCGAGATCGAGCTGACTCGGGCCTTCGTCGACAAGGATTTCCCACATTTCGAACGCGAGCCCATC
The DNA here is from genome assembly GCA_050123055.1 of Anaerolineae bacterium. Lineage (GTDB taxonomy): Bacteria > Chloroflexota > Anaerolineae > JAAYZQ01 > JAAYZQ01 > JASFHU01. The sequence goes on along the minus strand of JASFHU010000406.1, from coordinate 79 downwards.
GCAACGCATTGGGTCACCATGATCGAGTACCATCCCGACTTGGAGGCCCGTATCGCCTTCCCCCCAGCGGGCACGATTC
>JASFHU010000405.1:0-5027 GCA_050123055.1 Anaerolineae bacterium | reverse complement strand
CGGAGGCTCCGCCTGCTGCCGTGGGAGCGGGCTCTATCCCTGGTGGCGGGCGCCAAGGCCGGCGTCGCATCCTGGCCGGCCGTCTCCGTGATGCGGGTAGGTCTCCGTCCCCATCTGCCCTATCTGGCCCTTCTTGGCCTCTTCACCCTACTGGCCGGTCTGTCCCTGCTCCAGTTGCAGATCATGGATGGCCACGATGCCCTGATCTACCTGCCCCGCGCGACCGAGTTCTATCAGGGCTTGCAGGCTGGCCAGGTCCTTCCCCGCTGGGCGCCCGACCTGAGCAATGGCTACGGACAGCCCCACTTCAACTTCAGGCCCCCCTTGTTCTACTATGTCTCTGCCCTTTTCCACGCCCTGGGCTGGAGCTTTGTCGCGGCCCAGAATCTGGCTCTCCTGGCCCTGCTGGGTGCCGCCGGGCTGGGCATGTACCTCCTGGCGGCTGAGTTCTACGGCCCGCGTGGGGGCCTGGTCGCTGCGGTGGCCTACCTGTTTGCCCCGTACCTGATGGTGAACCTCTACGTCCGCCATGCCCTGGACGACTTTACGGCGATGGCTGTCATCCCCTGGGCCTTCTGGGGACTCTATCGCTTCGCCCGGGGTGGGGATCCCCGATCCCTTATGGTCGGGGTGGTGTCGCTGGCCCTGTTGCTCCTGAGCAGCAACCCGGTGGCCCTGGTCACCTTCCCCGCCCTCCTGCTCTTCCTGGCCTGGCTTGCCTTTGTCAGGCGCAGCGGGCGTGTGCTCTTGCGGGGCATCTGGTGCCTGGCCCTGGGACTGGGTCTGTCGGCCTTCTTTTGGCTGCCGGCACTTCTCGAGCGGCGCTTTGTGCACCTGTCGCGTGTGCTGGAGGGTTACCTGGATTACCGCCACCACTTTGTCTACCCAGTCCAGCTTATCCATTCCCCCTGGGGCTACGGCCTCTCCCTGCCCGGGATCCAGGACGAGATGAGCTTTGCCGCCGGACCGGTCCATCTCCTGCTGGCGCTGGCGGCACTACTCCTGCTGTGGCGCATACGACGGATCCGCGGGCAGGGTGGGCTGATCATCTCCTTCTCGTTGGTTCTCCTCCTGCTGGCTGCTTTCCTGTCCAGCACCGGAGCTATGTTCCTCTGGGAGCGGCTGCCGCTGTTGCATTATCTCGAGTTCCCGTGGCGGCTCCTCTCGCTGGTTGCTTTGAGTACCGCTCTTCTTTGCGGTTTTCCCTTCCTCTTTGTGGGAGCGAAGCGGGGCCGGCTGGCCACAGGCCTGATGGTCCTCCTGCTCGCGGGCCTGTTTCTCTTTGGCTTTCCGCAGGCCAGGCCCGAGGTGTATCTCGACGTGCAGGACCATGACTATGGCCCGCAGGCCATCGCCCAGCGGGGCATCGCCGTCACCACGGCCCGGGAGTACGAGCCGGTGTGGGTCCAGCAGCCGGCGCCATCGCCAGTCACGGCGCCGGTGACCCTGGTCCAGGGGCAGGCGCGCTTGCTCAGCGCCAGACCGTCGCCCACTTATTTCCAGATCCAGGCCGATGTGGCGGAGGAAGCGCTGCTGCAAGTGAATACCTTCTACTTCCCCGGCTGGACCCTATACGTAGACGGGGTGGAGAGGCCCATTGACTATGGCAATCCCCAGGGGCTCATCCGATTCTGGCTGGAGCCTGGGGAGCACCAGGTGCAGGTTCTTTTCCGCGACACGGCGGTCCGCCTGTGGAGCACGAGGCTCTCTGTCCTGGCTCTGCTCCTGCTGGTCTTCACGCCCTGGCTCTGGCGGGGCGCCAGGCGCCTCTGACCCAGGCGATGGACCAGACGCGTCTGGTACAGCGCCGCGCAGCCGGATGTGGCATCCCCCGGAGTCAGTTCCGGCTCGACGGAACCTTGCTACAGACGAACCATCCTACTCGACCGTATCAGGTGGGCAGCCTCAAAAACACCGGTGTTGACCTGGAAGGGGAGTATGCTATAATTGAATGCCCTGCAAAAAGGGAAAAAGGTAGTGTATGTTGTGTGTGCGCTTCGCGCACACAACATACACTACGCCACTGACCTTTTTGCAGTGGAGTCTATAATTGACTTGCGAGAGGAAGGATGCCATGAGAGGGTTGTGGGACCGGGCAGGGATATTGGCCCTGGCACTGGGGCTGCTGCTGGTGGGGTGCGGTGGGGCCACGGACACGGAACCAGGGGCACCGGCGGAGACGGTGGCTTTGCCAACAGCAGTGGCAGAGTCGCCCGCGACCCGGATCCCCAGCCCAGCGGTCGATTCGCCCACGCAGACGGCCGTTTCGCTTACCGGAACACAGGATTTGCCCTCGACAGACTCAGCCACTGCAACGCCTCCTCCTCCGCTGCCGCTCGGATGCCCGCCGTCCTGTGCGGGGGCGACGCTTTACAGGGTGGAGTGGCCGGGGCGGGATCTGGCCGGCGCCGAATTGAGCGGCGCCTATCTGCGGCTGGCCGACCTGCGGGGGGCGGATCTGGGCAGGGCAAATCTCTACCGGGCTCAACTGGATGGGGCGAACCTGGAGGGAGCGGGCCTGAACGGGGCATCGCTGCAGGGGGCACATTTGCGACCAGCGCTGTTGGACGGTCCCTCGTGTCCGGGACAGGCGCCGGTGGAGGTGACGGCCGACGGGACTGAGACCTGCCTGGCCCGGCTGGGCGGGAGTGACCTGAGCGGCGCAGAGCTGGCCGAGGCCGACCTGCAAGGGGCGGATCTGCAGAGTGCGATCCTACAGGAGGCCGATCTGACCGGGGCGGATCTGCGTGGGGTCAAGCTAAACGAGGCGGACCTGCGGAGGGCGGACCTCAGGGACGCCGATCTGCGGGGTGCGGATCTGAGCGGGGCCGACCTGAGCGGCGCCGACCTGTGGGGCGCGGACCTGCGCGAGGCCACGGTCAGCGAGGAGCAGTTGGCCCAGGCTGCGCTCACCCGGGGTGGTGTGCCGGCGGGTAAGGCGCTGGCCTGCACCGACTATCGCCCGCCGGGCAACTATGGGCCGACGTGGAACATCAAGATGGCGCCCGATGCATCGGTGTGGGTGTCGGCCTACCGCGGGCTGGCGCGGTTTGACCTGCGGACCGGGGGCTGGACGACCTACACCGAGGAGGACGGGCTGCCCAGTGAACAGGTGCGCGCGGTCACCATTGAACCAGATGGGTCGGTGTGGGTCACCTTCCAGCAGGGGGGCGGGGCAGCGCACTATGACGGCGAGCGGTGGACGCGCTATTCGACGGAAGATGGGCTGGTCTCCGACCTGGTGGCCGAGGTGTCGATGGCGCCGGATGGCTCGGTGTGGTTTGCGACGGAGGAGGGGGCGACGCACTGGGACCGGGAGACCGATACCTGGACGGACTATACGGAGGCGGACGGGCTGCAGAGCAACGAGGTGTGGCGGGTGTTGTTCACGCCCGATGGCCGGACCTGGTTCGCGCACCGGCATGCCCTGACTTCGTGGCTGCCGGCGCAGGCGGAGGACGGGGCGGATGAGTGGCAGGTCCACGATGACTTCCGCTTCCTAGCCGCCATGGAGGCGTTGGTTTCTGAGGACGGCCGGCTGTGGCTGGGCCAGGTGTTTTGGGATCCGGAGGAGGAGGACTGGCAGGATACGGTCTACCGCGAGCTGGAGGTGCTCGATCTGGCGGTTGGAGGGCAGGGCGGGCTGTGGATCGCCAGGCCCGACGGTGCGATCTACCTGCCCGATCCCGAGTCGAGCCCGCCGGAGGTGTGGCAGCACTATGGCAAGCCGGAGGGGCTGGCCGACGACCGGATTTTGGTGATTGCCCTGGAGGGCCAGGCTGGCGGGCCGGAGAACGTGGTCTGGTTTGGGCTCGTGCCGGGGGTAGCCCGCTGCGTGGTCGGTGAGCCGCAGGGACCGGAGGCGACGCCGACGGTGCTGCCGTAGGAGGGGCATGCTGTTCGGCCAATTCTGGGTTCATCGGCCAGGTCTCCAGACCGCCGCTGGGTGGGCGCACACTGTTCGGCCAGGTCTCCAGACCGCCGCCGGGTAGGGCTCGGTCGGAGACCACTCGGAGGTGGTCCTTGGGACCTTCGCCCATCACTGACGGGTCTTACAGTCTCCGAGCAGCTCCTGGGCGGACTCGGTGACCTGAGTCAGGGTGAGGGCCTGGGCCCGGGCCTGGGCGGCGGCCAGGGTTTCGGGCGGGAGTTGGGCGGCCAGCTCGTCCAGCAGCCGTTGGGCGCGGCGACGGGTGTAGTGGCAGGTGGCCCGGTGGTTCAGGATAAAGGCCAACACCTCGGCGGCAGGCTCGGGCTGGCCGGCGTCGACCAGGCGCCGGGCGGCGCAGAGCAGCACCTGCTGGAACGGTACGTCGTTACCGACCAGGCTGCCCAGCATCAGGGCCGAGGCTGCGTGTTGCCGGGCGTCGGCCAACTTGCCGCGCGCGGCGAACACGTCGCTCAGGCCGATGAGCGCCAGGGCAACTCCCTGCGGCCAGAGCTGCTGGCGCGAGATGTCCAGGCTCTCCTGGAACTGTTCCCCGGCCAGGTCGATCTCGTCCAGGGCCAGGGAGACGGTGCCCAGGTGTTCCAGCGAAATCGCAGCCTCCCAGCCCTGGGAGATCTCGCGGCGGATGGCTAATCCCTCCTTGAGAAGGCTCCGAGCCTCCTCCAGGTCGCCCTCGTCGCGGGCCACGAGCCCTAGGTTGTCCAGGGAGCCCGAGATTCCCAGTTGATCGCCGATCTCCTCTGAAATGGCCAGGCTCTCGTGGTGCAGGCGGCGGGCCTCGTCGTACTGGCCCATCTCCCGAAGTGCATAGCCCAAATAGTCGGAGGCGACGCCGATCCCCTGGCGGTCGCCGATGGCACGGCGGATGTCCAGGCACTGCCGGAAATTGTGCCTGGCCCGGTGAAAGTCTCCCTCGGCGTGAGCGAGCTCGGCCAGGGCAAAGAGGTGAAAGGCGGTGGTCCAGCGGTCGCCGATCTGGCGACTGATGGCCAGGCTCTCGTGCAGCAACTCTACCTTGGTGTCCCCGGTGGCCGCAAAGTTGTAGGCCAGGGTATGCAGGCAGCGGGCTACCCAGGCC
>JASFHU010000404.1:0-5027 GCA_050123055.1 Anaerolineae bacterium | reverse complement strand
ATAGACCGCGCCCACGCTGACGGTCTGCCGTACAATGGCCGGAAAGCCCATGCCCTGCCTGCTGCCGTGGGTAAAGTAGTCGTTCCCCGCGGCGACGACTACGGCCACCCTGGCTGCCCGCAGGTCGGCGATCTTTTGAGCAACCGAGGTGGAGGCAAAGGGCTCGTCGTCGATATAGTTGGCACCGTCGCCCAACGACATACAGACGGCACTGATATTGAGGTCGGCACGGTTCTGCAGGACCCAATCCAGCGCTTGATCCACCCAGGCAAAGCTGCCGCCGCCATTGTTCGCGAGGACCTTGAGCGGAGCCACCATTGCCTCGGGCGCCATGCCAACGTGGTCACCCTTGGCCAGGACGATGCCGGCCACGTTGGTGCCATGGCCGTTGCCGTCGGTCACGTCGTCTGCGTCACCACCGTTGTCGGGGGTGAAGTTGCGCATCGCCGCAATGCGCCCGGAAAAGTCGACGTGCCGGGTGTTAAGTCCGGTGTCCAACACCGCAGCACACAAGCCCTGCCCGCTGACCTGGAAGAGTTGCCGCGCCTGGTGGGCGCGAACGTACTCGTCCACTTCTACCAGAAAGGGAACCTCAGGTTCGTCGAACTGCACGGGGGGGGGCTCAACCGGTTTGATCAAGTCGGGGAACTGTGAATTTGCCATTTCGTGCCTCCTTTTCGCTTATGATTGGGGTAGATACCCTGACGGTTGTACCGAAAGAACAGATCTCTCTTGTGAGCTGCTGGACGGGCTGGAGCCGCTGCTTCCAGGAGCGGACAGTCCCCGGAAGCCATGGATGTAACGAGGCGGTTATGTAGGCGCTCCCTTGGCTCTCCTGTTGGGTCAGTTTCCATTATAAACGAATTTGCGATAATTGTCAACTCAACTGAGAAATTCCAAGAGCTTGAAAGCCGAACGGGATCAGCGGCGGTGGCGCTTGCCGGTATGCAGGAGCAACAGCATAAAGTTGACCGTGGCCCCGCCGAGGCTGGCCATGAACAGGACGGTGCCAGCAGCGCCCAGGATCGGCAGGTCCCGGGCGCGGGAGACTTCCAGCAGAAGCGCGCTGGCCAGGCACACCAGGAGGGGTGTAAGTGGAGCAGCCAGGCACCCAATGAGATCTTCCGGACGCGTCGGACCCGTCCCCCAGCGAGCCCGGGGACAAGCTCCTGGTGGGCAAGGACCCCGAAAAAGGCGTCGATGTTGAAATAGTTCTCGCTGAGCTGGCTTTCCTCGCCGGGCTCGGAAAGCGGACTGTCCCCGGCGAGGAAATCAGCCTCGGCAGGGACTCGAGTCTTGTTTCCTCGAGATCTGCAGGGGCACTGGCGGACAGTGTTACAGTGCTACAGTGTTACAGTAACGCGATCTGCCTTTGAGTCAGAAACCGCTTGAAATCACCCTTCGACTGAGCTCAGGATGATTTCAAGCTGATTGCAAAACTGCCAAGTTGTCTTTGGACAACCACTTGGGTCGCGACTACCAGGAAGTGCTAACCAGGTCTAGTTTGTTACACAGGCTCGGTGACGGTGACCCGGGTCACGATGCCGCGCTGTTCGAGCTCAGCGAAGAAGCGCTTGGGCTTGAGGGCGCGTTCGGGCGGGTAGACGCCGGCCTCGATGCGACCCTCAGACAGCCACTGGGCGACGATGGAGGGCACGACCCCGGTGGGCAGGGCGCCCTTGACAGTCAGCGTGCCCAGGCGGTAGGTGACAGACCTGCCCTGGCGCGTGCCTCGCACCTCGGTGACGATCTCTTTGGTCCAGTCGGGCGGCTGGTTGGCCGGCGGATCCAGGAAGGAGGTCAGGGGCGGGACATAGCCACTCATCAGGGTGTTCAGGAGGTCCCGGGGCACGACGCTGGTACCACGCACCTCCACCGGTTCGCGGCCAGCGAAGCCGAAATCGGCCAGGACCTTGACCTTTTCGACCATCTCGGGGGCCATCCCCCAGTAGTTGATCTTGAAGAAACATTCCCGCAGGCCCTTGTCTTTGAAGGAGAAGGGCAGGGTGGCCACCTCGGAGTGAAGCGAGAGGTGCATCGGCAGCAGGCCCAGGGGCGGGGCAAACCAATAGTCCTCGAATTCGCTCAACGGCTCGCAAGCCACGAACTCGCCGTCGCGGAAGACCAACGGCGGCTCGGTCAGCTCGTCGACGATGGTGGGCACGGCGTAGCTAAAAGTGGTCGCGTCGGGCGGCGGGGGCTTGATGCCGTCATAGATGCGGATCGATTCGACGGTGTCGAGGCGGTCAGCGGCGTAGCGCGCCTGGACGTTGGGTATGCCGGGGGCGCTGCCCACTCCGAGGACAGCGCTGAGACCAGCCGCAACGAACTGAGTGCGCAGTCGCAACTGCTTGCGGGTGGTGTGGAATAGGCCGCCCAGGTCGGTATAATGGGTTCCCGCCTCCACGCAGGCGTCCATGATGCCCAGGTTAAAGTAGTAGACGGTGGCGTTGAGGCAGGTGTCGGCGTCGCGCAACAGGTCGACGAGGGCCTCGTGGTCGCGCACATCGACCTGGGCCTGGGAGATCTTGGGGCTGTCGATATAGGCCGCGACCTCACGGGACGCGTCGGCGTTGAGGTCGGCGATGACGACCTCGTCGACGGCCTCGCTGCGGGCCAGATCCTGGACGGCGATGCAGCCCATCATGCCCGCACCGCCCAATACGACGATCTTCATGGTTGCACCTCCTTGGCACTCAGACGCCTATGAGATCACCCACCCACCCAATCCCCAGCTCCTCCAGCTTGCCGCGGGTGGGGATGCCTTCGTTGTCCCAGCCGCACATGGCATAGTAGGTATCCTTGGCCTTTTCCAGCTCGGCAGGATCGATCAGCGCGCCGTCGGTGGGGCCGCCCACCTTGGGCTTGGAAAGTTTGGGCGGCAGGACGTCGTCCGCGCGGGTGAATCCCTCGCGGGCGTTAAAGGCACGCATCAGGTTCAGCCGCCGCTCACCGACCTTCATCAGCTCCCACAGGCTGAGGTCCCAGCCGGTGACGGCGCGGGCCATGTCCAGCAACTGGTTGGGGCTGTAGAGCTGCCAGGCCGGCCCGTAGACGAACTGGCAGACGTTGATGCTGTCCATGAGGCTGTAGAGGCACTGGGTATAGTAGGCGTAGCGGATCTTTTCGGCCTCCAGGCTGCCCTCCTGCTGGGGGTCGAGGAGATCGAGGGAGGCCATGCGCTCGGCATAGTACTCGTAATCCCCCTCGTAGGAACCGTCGTGCTCCGACGACTGGTGGTCGGCGCCGAAGGGGTTGACGGCGTAGACGAGGGCCAGGCTGCGCTTGACCTCGGGCATGTGGGCCGGCAGGTCGTGGCCCTTGACGACGACGGCCAGAGCCTCGGCGCCGTTGCCGATCCTTTGGGCGGCGCGGAGGGTGCCCTCGGCCAGCAGATCCCCAAAGCCTTCCCGGCGGGCGATCTGGTCCACCATCTGGGTCATGGCCGCGGCGTTGCCAAAGCGCAGCTCGAAGCCGCCGGTGTCCTCGACAGTGATGAGACCCTGCTCGAAGCAGTCCATGGCAAAGCCGATGGTGGCGCCACAGGAGATGGTGTCCAGCCCGTACTGGTTGCACACCTGGTTGGCGTAAGAGATGGCCGCCAGATCGTTGACGCCGCAGTAGGAGCCAAAGGTGGCCAGGGTCTCGTACTCGGGGCCGCCGTAAAAGGGCTCCACCTTCACCCCTTGCCACTCGGTCTCGACGACGCGCTTGCAGCGGACGACACAAGCGTAGCAGGTGTCCCGTTCCTTGAGGATGGTGTCGGTCATGGTCTCGCCGTCGATGGGTTCATGGCCCTCAAAGACGCCGCTGGCCCAATTGCGGGTGGGCAAGCCGCCGGCCTCGTGCTGAAAAGCCAGGGTCTCGGCGGTGCCGTGGGTGCCCATGCCAAAGACGTCCGAGTCGGGAAAGTTCTTGGCGCCCCAGCGGGCCAGCGCGCTCAGGGCCTTCTGGTCCGCGACCTCGGGACGGTCGTGGCCGCGCACGGCGATGGCCTTCAGGTTCTTGGAGCCCATGACGGCGCCCATGCCGCTGCGGCCGTTGGCGCGGTTGCTCATGTTCATGATGGCCGCATAACGCACGCCCAGCTCCCCGGCCGGCCCGACCTGGAGGACCTCGATCTTGGTGTCGCCCAGCTCCTCCTCGAGGGAGGCCTGGACCTCGCCGGTGATCTTGCCCCATAGGTGCGAAGCGTCGCGCAGCTCGGCCTCGCCGTCCTGGACCCAGAGATAGACCGGTTTCTCGGCCCGGCCGGTGATGACATAGGCGTCAAAGCCGGCCCCCTTGGCCTCGGCGGGCCAGAACCCGCCGGCCTGGGCGTCGCCGATGGCGCCCGAGAGGGGCGACTTGGCGGTGGCCGTGACGCGGCTCTGGCCCGAAACGGCCGCGCCGGTGGTCACGCCCAGGCTGAGGACAAGGACGTTGTCCGGGCCGAGAGGGTCGGCGCCGGCCGGAATGAGCTTGAGGGCATAGTGTGTGCCCAGGGCACTTCCCCCCATGTAGCGGCGGAAAAAAGCCTCGCCCGGTTCTTCGACCTTCAGGTTGCCCGTGGTCAGGTCCACGTGCAAGATCTTGCCGTTGTAGCCGTATGGCATGATACGCACCTCCTTGTGTGTTTTGTGTACTGCTCAAAAGACCTGTCAGGTTTTCCGACGAACTCCGGTTCGCCCTGACAGGTCTACTCAGTTAGCCGCCCACGACAAAGGGAAAGATGTGCACCCTGTCACCGTCCTCCAAAAGACGGGTCCGGTCAGTTTCGGGCTCGCCATTGACGGTGATCAACTGGATCCGGCCGACGATGCCCAGGTGGTCCAGCAAGTGGCCGACGGTGATCCCGCCGGGCAGCTCGATGATCGCCTTGCCCCTGGCTTCACGGGGCAGGTGCTCGCGAAAACGAGAAAAGAGCTTGACGTGCAGTTGCATAGTGGCTGCATTATACTCGAAAATGGCGCGGGGAGCAAACGGCCCAGGATGACGCTGCTTGACAGCCAGGCCAAGAACGTCTATACTTCATCCCACCTGACCAG
>JASFHU010000403.1:0-5028 GCA_050123055.1 Anaerolineae bacterium | reverse complement strand
TACCACCTGACCTACCTTTCAGAGGCCCTTCGCGTTGTGAACCCCTCGCTCTTTACCGACTATGTTGCCTGGGTCAAGGTGTTATTTGCCGGCCTTCACTTTCCTGACGAGGTCCTGGTGACGACCCTGGAATGCACCCGCGATACTGTTCAGGAGAGACTGCCCGTGGGCCTGAATGCCATCGCCTCGGAATACGTCGCGCTTGGGCTCGATCACCTTCGACAGGCACCTGCCACACTACCCGCCTTCCTGGAACAGAATGCCCCCCTGGGGGAATTGGCTCGACAGTATCTCGACGCGCTCTTGCGAGGTGAACGGCGGATTGCCAGCCAGCTTGTCCTCGGAGCTGTTCAGCAGGGCACAAGCATCAGAGACGTATACCTCCACGTATTCCAGCAATCCCAGTACGAGATCGGCCGGCTGTGGCAGATGAACCAGATCAGCGTGGCGCAGGAACACTATTGCACCGCAGCGACCCAGCTCATCATGTCGCAGCTCTATCCCCGCCTCTTTGGAAGCGACAGGATCGGGCGTCGCATGGTTGCCACCTGTGTAGGCGACGAACTGCACGAACTGGGTGTGCGAATGGTGGCCGACTTTTTTGAAATGGAGGGCTGGGACACCTATTATGTGGGGGCGAACGCGCCAGCGTCAACTATCCTGGAGATCATTGCGGAGCAGAAGGCGGACCTCCTGGGCATATCGGCCACCATGACCTTTCATGTAAGGAATGTAGCTGCTTTGATCGCCCGGGTGCGAAAAGCCCACACCCCGGGAGGTGTTACGATCCTGGTAGGAGGTTACCCCTTTAACGTGGCACCGGACCTGTGGCAGGAGTTAGGGGCAGATGGTCATGCACGCGACGCCGAGGAGGCCGTGGGATTGGCCAATCGATTGCTGGAAGGCTGGAAATGAATTCCGACGACCAAACTGCCGGCACCGCGTTGTTGTGTGATCCCCATGGTCTGCTCTTGGAGGTACTCCACGACGGATTGGGGCTCACGGAGGAGGTGCAGGCTGGACGCCCGTTTACCCAGGTGATCGAGCCCACCGGCCTGGGCAAGGCACTGAGTTTTCTTGCTGAGTTGCGGGCCCGGGGTGCCGCTTTCGATTGGGAACTGAACGTTCCCTTCGCCGAAACGATCTCCACTCTCTATTTCACCGGCGTGGTCACCGATGACAAGCTGTTGATCGTCGCTGCATCTACCCGCAGCGCTGTGCCCCGGCTCTGCGAGGAACTCATGCACATCAATCAAGAGCAGGGGAATGCACTCCGACAGGTTTTCAAGGAGCGCAATGACCTGGTCCGTGCCCAGTCGGAGCAAAGCTCTGTACTCTATGATGAACTCAGCCGCCTGAACAACGAATTGGTCAACTTGCAGCGCGAACTGGCCAAGCGGAATGCCGAGCTGGAAAGACTCAACGAGCTGAAGAATCAATTCCTCGGTACGGCCGCTCACGACCTGCGCAACCCGCTGGCCATCATTTGGTCATACAGCGACTCGCTACTGTACCGGATCTCCGATCTACTTAGTGAAGAACACCTCGAATTCCTGTCGATCATCCAATCCTCCAGCGAGTTCATGCTACACATGGTGGATGACCTGTTGGATGTCTCTGCCATTGAATCGGGGAGACTAAACCTGGACCTACAGCCTACCGACCTGAGTGCCCTCGTAGAACACAATGTGATGCTGAACCGCGTGTTAGCTGAGAAGAAGCAGATCCGTCTTTCCTTCCAGGCCGCTGGTGACCTGCCAACGTTGCTGCTGGATCCGGCCAAGATAGAGCAGGTGCTGAATAACCTCGTCTCCAATGCAGTCAAGTTCTCCTATCCTGGCAGTTCGGTGGCGATCCGTGTTTACAGAAACAAAGATCGTGCCCTCATCTCGGTGAAGGACCAGGGACAGGGGGTTCCAGCGGACGAGGTTGACAAGCTATTCAAGTGGTTCGGGAAAACCAGCACCAAGGGCACCGAGGGGGAGAGCAGCGCGGGGCTAGGCCTGGCCATCGCGCAGAGGATCGTATTGGGGCACCAAGGCACGATCTGGGTCGAAAGCGAGGCCGGCAAGGGATCGACCTTTTATGTTTCGTTGCCCACTCAACCTGATTGGGCATTCGATCGCTAGGAAAACCGGCGGGGGCGGCGGGGACTGTGCAACCCGAGATTGCCGACCTGTCCGATCGCCCTGCAGACTCTGCCGCTCAGCGAGTTTTTTCGAATAGGCACAAGATATCAGGGAGCAAGGAATGACTGAGGGTAAGGGAAGTCGCCTCGATACTCGAATACTCGTCATAGATGACGAACCGCTTCTTCTGCGTGCGACATCTCGCCTGCTAGTTGAGGCCGGATATCAAGTCTTGGAGGCGGCTGCGGGCGGGGAGGGCCTCCGGCTGGCCAGGGAGGCCAGGCCAGACCTGGTCCTGCTGGATGTCATGCTGCCTGACATGGATGGCCTGGAGGTATGCCGTCGCCTCAAGGCGGACGCGAAATTGTCCAACACCCTTGTGGTGTTACTCTCAGGCAAAAAGATCGATTCTGACAATCAGGCTGAGGGCCTGGAGGAGGGCGCGGACGACTATGTTGTTCGGCCGGTGTCTAACCGGGAGCTCCTGGCGCGCGTAGGAGCGATGCTGCGCATTCGGCGTGCAGAAGAGATGCGACGACTCCAGATGCACGAGCTCCAGGAACGGGTCAAGGAACTGAACTGTCTCTATGGTATCTCCAAGCTGATCGAACAGTCAGGACTGTCCCTATCAGAGATTCTACAGGGGGTGGTAGAGCTCATACCGCCTGCCTGGCAGTACCCGGAAGTCGGCTGCGCTCGAATCCTCCTCGAGGACCAGGCTTTCCAAACAAAGGGCTTTCGGGAAACCATCTGGAAGCAAGGCCGGGACATCCAAGTGCACGGCGAGCCGGCCGGCAGGATCGAGGTTTTCTACCTCGAAGATCGGCCGGAGGAGGATGAAGGCCCCTTTCTAGAGGAAGAGAGAAGGTTGCTCGATGCCATTGCCGAGCGGCTGGGTAGGATCGTGGAACGGATACGTGCCGAGCAGGCCCGAAGTGAGAGTGAGGGACGATACCGGGCCGTCTCGGAACTCACCTCCGACCTGGCCTATGCTTTCCGTGTTGAGCGCGATGGAAGCCTGGTGCGTGAATGGATGACACAGGCACTGAGCCAAGTTACAGGCTTTTCGTCAGAAGAACTGGCCGCTCGTGGCGACTGGGCAAGCGTGATCCACCCTGATGACCGACCAGCCGCCCAGCGGCACATTCAGAAGATCCTCTCTGGGCAGCAAGATGTCCATGAGTTCCGGATCATCACCAAAGACGGGCGGGTGCGCTGGTTACACGACAGTGGATACCCGGTAAGGGATGAGACGCAGGGCCGGACCGTGCGCATCTTCGGGGCAGCACGGGACATCACCGAGCGGAAGCGAGTGGAACAAGTACTCCGTCAGTACGAGACCATTGTGAGCACGGTCTCTGATCCGATATCGTACCTGGATAAGGATTGTGTCTATCGTGCGGTGAATGAGACGTATGCCCGGTATGCCAAGAGGCCACGTGAAGAGATCATCGGGCTATCTGTTGCTGAACTCTTGGGTAGAGAGGTCTTTGAAGAACAAGTGAAACCCCATCTCGACCGGTGTCTCGAAGGCGAAGAGGTCCACTACCAGGCCTGGTTTCCGGTTCCTGGGGAACAGGCCAGATACATGGACGTAGGCTATTATCCGGTACGTGACGATAACGGAGCGGTTGGGGGTGTCGTCGTCGCCTCGCGGGACATGACCGAGCGCAAGACGGTGGAGGAAGCGCTGCAGCGGGAGCGCGACCTCGTCTCTCAGGTGATGGACACCAGCCCGGTAGGTATCGCTGTGTTTGATCGGCAGGGGCGGATGACCTTTGCCAACAGCTTGCTGCAGCAGTTGGCAAGTCTGGTCGGGGTCACGACGCTCGTCGGACGTCCCTACGACGATCCAACGTGGCCGAGTGTCACCGATGGTGGCGAACCCCTCTGCGACGAGTTGTTACCCTTTGCCCAGGTGATGGAAAGTGGCGGGCCAGTTCACAACATCGAGTACGGTATCGAGCTGCCTGGTGGGCCACGACTGCACCTTTCCTCAAATGCTGCCCCCCTCTTTGACGGGGCGGGGCAGATAGACAGTGTGGTGGTGACGACTGAGGACATCACGCAGAGAAAGCGAGCTGAGGCCCAGCTTGAGGTAGCAGCCGCCGCCGCCGAGCGCGAGCGTCTGGCTCGGGATCTGCATGACGCCGTCACCCAGAGCCTGTTCTCGGTGGCCGCCATTGCCGAAGCATTGCCCCGCGTATGGGAGCGCGAGCCAGAGGAGGCCCGGCGCAGCCTGGAGGATCTACGCTGGCTGACACAAGGCGCTCTGGCCGAGATGCGCGCCATGCTGGTGGAACTGCGGCCAGCAGCCCTGACAGAGCACACGCTAAGCGTGTTGTTGCGGCAGTTGGCTGATGCCATGATGAGCCGGACGCGCATGCCTGTCACGACGACCGTGGTGGGCGACTATCCTTTGCCAGCCGACGTGCAGATCGGCCTGTACCGCATCGCCCAGGAGGCGCTCAACAACATCACCAAGCATGCCCGGGCCAGCCAGGCCAAGCTCGGTCTGCATTGCGAGCCAGGACAGGTGAGACTCTCCATCAGCGACGATGGCCTCGGCTTTGATCTGGAGTCGGCTCAGGCCCATCAGTTGGGCCTGGAGATCATGCGTGAGCGGGCACAGGCCATCGGTGCGTCGCTCACAATCGAAAGCCAGCCGAGCCATGGCACGCGGATTGAGGTACATTGGCATAAACGCTGAAAGGGACGGGATGATGGGGGAATCAGATCAGATACGTGTCATGACGGTCGACGACCACGAGATACTCAGAGGAGGGATCAGATTTCTTCTGCTCGCCTTCGACGACATGGAACTAGTGGGCGAGGCTCACAGCGGTGAGCAAGCGCTATCTCTCTGTGGTCAGCTGCAACCCGACGTGGTGCTGATGGA
>JASFHU010000402.1:0-5031 GCA_050123055.1 Anaerolineae bacterium | reverse complement strand
TGTCTGCGTCGCGGTGCCCGCTGACGCCCAGCATCCCGATAGCATGCAGCACGTCGAGGATGGTCAATGGGTGATCCTGCACGCCATCTTTGTCGCCATCCGGCAGGGAGTCAGGTAGGCTTGCCCGCCAAACCTCTGTTGCTTGCCCTCGACTTTGGCGGTACCAAGCTCGCCGCGGCCCTGGCCCCTGCCGGCGAGGACCGCCAAGGAGGCAGTGGGCGCGATAGGCAAGCAGGTGGCTGGTTGGCCCGCGAGGAGGCCCCTTCACCACCCGGCAGGACGGCCCAGAGTGACATGAGGATCATGATGGAGCTGGTGGGCAAGCTGCTGGCTGCAGTCCAGAGCACACCGGCAGCCATCGGCATCAGCTTTGGCGGCCCCGTCGCTGCCGGGCGCCGAGTAGTGCTACTGTCCCACCACGTACCGGGCTGGGAACAGATGCCCCTCTGCGATCGGCTGGAAGCCGATCTGGGTGCGCCGGCCCTTATGGACAACGACGGCAATGCCGCTGCCCTGGGCGAGCATCGCTATGGGGCGGGCCGGGGATATACCAGCCTGCTCTACATCACCGTGAGCACGGGCGTAGGTGGCGGCTGGATACTGAACGGGCAGCCCTGGGTCGGTGCCGACGGGGTGGCCGGAGAAATCGGCCACATGGTCGTCGATCCCCAGGGACCCGCCTGCCCCTGCGGCAAGAGGGGCTGTGTGGAGGTCATGGCCTCGGGGTTGGGCATCGCCCAACGGGCCGCCGAGTGGCTGGCCGCTCGACCGGACGAGGGGTCGGTTCTGCGCAGCCTGGCAGCAGACAACTCGGCCTTGAACGCCGAGTTGGTTGCCCGAGCAGCAGCCCAGGGCGATGAGCTTGCCTGGCAGGCACTTGAGGTGTCGGCTCGGGCGCTGGGCAACGGCATCGGCGCCGCGGCGAATCTCATGAATCCAGAGCTTTTTGTCCTCGGCGGCGGGGTGACCAAAGCCGGGGACCGCTGGTGGCAGGCCGTCCGCCAGGCCGCTCGCGACACTGCTCTGCCCGAGATCAGAACAGAGATCGCGCCTGCTGCCTTGGGGGACGATGCCCCTTTGTGGGGCGCCATCGCCCTGGCTCAGGACGGCATCCCGCGACCAGCCATGCGGGAGGATGGTACAGGTACGGAAGAAAGGCCATGACAGCCGACGGCACTACAACCCTTGAAATCATCAACCCAGGCATCCAGCGCGGCCAGGTGCGCCACGCCCTCTTTGACTTTGACGGAACCCTGTCCCTCATCCGCGAGGGCTGGCAAGAGGTCATGATCTCGATGATGGTCGAGCTGCTGATGAAAACGCCCCATCACGAATCGGAGGTGGAGCTGCGGACCCTCGTCACCGAGTACGTAGACCTGCTAACCGGTAAGCAGACCATCTACCAGATGATCCAACTCGCTGAGGAGGTGGAAAAGCGCGGCGGTGAGGCGCAGGACCCGGTAACGTACAAATGGCTGTATCTTGAGCGCCTTTGGGCCAAGATCAAAGGGCGGGTCGAGGGTCTCAAGGCCGGCCGCCTGGACCGAAAAGCTCTTATGGTGCCCGGCGCAGTAGAAATCCTGGAGGCAATGCGCGACCGGAACGTGACCTGCTATCTGGCCTCGGGTACCGACGAGGTCTATGTGCTGGACGAGGCCGGGGCCCTGGGCCTGTCTGGCTATTTTGCCGGCATCTATGGTGCCCTGGATGACTATCAGACCTACTCCAAAAAAATGGTCATCGACCGCATCCTGGACGAAAACAACCTAAATGGCAGCCAACTGGTCACCTTTGGCGACGGGTACGTCGAGATCGAGGATACAAAGTCAGCGGGCGGCATAGCGGTTGGCGTGGCTACCAACGAGGCTGAGCGCCAGGGCGTCGACCAGTGGAAACGCAGGCGCCTCATCGCCGCCGGCGCCGATCTCATTGTCCCCGATTTCAGCCAGTACCAACAGTTGGTGACCTACCTTTTCCAGGAGAGCTAGCCGGTGCCCTACCCCAGATTTGATCGCGACCAGCTCAAGCTACTCCCCCTGGCGGAACGTGTCCACGACATGACGCTGGATGACGTGCTTGAGTTGAGTGTGACCCGAGATTCCGCCTTTAAAGACCCGGCCCTGGAGCAAGTAGCAGGCCGGGTGGCCGCTGCCCGCCGGCAGGGCGCTCCCGTGATCCTGATGATGGGCGCCCACGTTATCAAACGCGGCCTTTCTCGCTTTGTCGTAGACCTGATGGAGCGGGGCATCCTTACCCACGTGGCCATGAACGGCGCTTGCGTCATCCACGATTACGAGCTGGCCCTCATGGGAGCCACCACCGAGAGTGTGACTCGCTACATCCAGGAGGGCCAGTTCGGCCTGTGGCAGGAGACGGGCCAAGTCAACGACATGGCCGCCGAGGCCGCCAGCAGCGGCCTCGGCCTGGGCGAAGCCGCGGGACGCTGGATCGAGAGGGCAGCACTGGCCTACAGGGAGGTCAGCATACTCGGGGCTGGCTACCGGCTGGGTGTGCCGGTGACCGTGCACCTCGGCATTGGCCAGGACATCACGCACGAGCATCCCAACTGTGACGGGGCGGCACTGGGAGCCGCTTCCTACACCGATTTTCTGGTCCTGGCGAACGCCGTCAGCCGGTTGCAGGGTGGCGTGATGCTGAACGTGGGCACGGCCGTGATGGGTCCAGAAGTCTACCTCAAGGCCCTGTCGATGGCCCGAAACGTAGCCCACCAGCAGGGGCAGCGGATCAATCGCTTCACGACGGCGGTCTTTGACCTGTTGGAATTGGGACCTGACATCCACACCGAAGCGAGCAAAGCAGATGCCCGATACTATTTCCGGCCCTACAAAACTATATTGGTCCGCACCGTCCAGGACGGAGGCGAGAGCTTTTACATTCAGGGCGACCACCGGGAGACGATCCCGGCCCTCTACCGGCTGGTCACAGCGTTGCAGGAGTAGCCTGGTGCACGGTATTGCGACGAGGAAGCCACGGCAGGTGCGCACGGGGGTTGCCCCGGCAAAGGCTCAGAGGTAGTGCATGGATCGAACAAGACTTGAAGAACTACTTGACAACTTTGCCAACATCTACGTCTTGGTCGTCGGGGACTTTTTTCTCGATGAATACCTGCTCCTGGATCGCACGTTGAGCGAGACCTCTCTCGAGACCGGGCTGGAAGCCTACCAGGTCGTCGCTGTCCGTACCAGTCCCGGCGCTGCCGGAACCGTCTGCTCCAACCTGCGTGCACTGGGAACTGGGGTCTCGGCCCTGGGCGTAGTTGGCCAAGATGGCAAGGCCTTCGAACTCAAGCGGGGCCTGGCGGAGCGGGGCGTAACCATCGATCCCCTCATCGCTCAACCCGACCTGTTCACGCCTACATACACCAAGCCCATGATGCGCGAGCCCGATGGCCGGCAGCACGAACTGCAGCGGCTAGACATCAAGAACCGACAACCCATGCCAGCCAGTGTCGAAGCAGCGATCATCGACAAACTGCGGACCTTGGTGCCCCAGGTGGATGGTGTGATCGTCGCCGACCAGGTACCGGAAGCCAACTGCGGCACAGTGACCGACAAGGTATGTGCCGAGATTGGAGCACTGGCGAAGGAGCATCCCGACGTCCTTTTTGCCGCGGACTCGCGAAAACGGATCGGCAGGTTCCAACACGTCATCATCAAGCCGAATGCCTTCGAGGCGGTCGCTGCTGTCCGCTCCGAATGTCCGGACGAGATCAGCGTCGACCTGGCCCGGGAGTGCGGGTCCGTCCTCTATCAACGCAGCGGCAAGCCCGTCTTTCTCACCCTGGGCGACCAGGGTCTGTTCGTCTTTACCAGTACAGGCTGCGAACATATCCCGGCCGTCGCCGTCGACGGAGAAATCGATATCGTCGGCGCGGGTGACAGCTTTATGGCCGCCGCCATGTCCGCCCTGTGCAGCGGCGCTTCTCCACGGGAGGCAGCCTTCCTGGGCAACCTGGTGGCCTCGATCACCATCCAGCAGATTGGCACGACCGGCACCGCCACACCATCCCAGGTCCGGCGGCAATTTGCACAGACCGTACACGATTGAGTTGGCTGCACAAGCTCCCAGATACCGTTCGACGCCTGTGATCGATTGAGGGTGTCTTTAGTAAATCGGGGGAAGATGGGGTGTGTGCGGGCGGCTTGGCCGCCCGCACACACCCGCCCCCACTTATTGAGAAGATACGATTGAGGGGGCAAACAAGGGGGGAAGCAGGTCGAAAAGAAGGTCACCACCATCAATGATGTAGCCAGACACGCCGGCGTCTCGCAAGCCACCGCTTCCAGGGCCTTTGGCGGGCGGGGCTATGCCAGCGCCGAGGTCAAAGAGAAGGTGTTGCGGGCCGCCCGCGAGTTGGGCTACCGGCCCCACGCCGTCGCCCGCAGCCTGCGCATGCAGCGCACCAACACCCTGGGTTTGCTCATCGGCGACATCATCAATCCCTTCTATGCCCACCTTGCCGACGGCGTGCTCGACTGCGCCCAGCAATCAGGCTATCACGTCATCCTCTCAGCCCACGGCGAAAACCCGGCCCTGGAAAAGGAATACCTGGAGGTCCTGGTCCAGCAGAGGGTCGACGGCATCGTCGCCGTGGCCACAGGTCAGAACCTGGATCTCTGGCGCGAGGCCCAGCGTCTTGGCACACGCCTGGTCTTTGTCGACCGCCGCTTGCAGGAATTCCCTGACAGCGATTCCTTCTTGGTGGACAATGTCAAGGGAGCCCACGACATGGTCAGATATATGACCGGCCTGGGGCACCGGCGCATAGGCATCATCATCGGCCCACCGCTAACCACCACCGGTGAGGGTCGTCTGCAGGGCTACTACGACGCCCTGGAACAGGCGGGTGTGGCCATCGACAGGGACCTGGTGCGCATTTGTACTTTTCGCCGGGAGAGCGGGCGCCAGGCCGCCGGTGAACTGCTGTCGATGGACGAGCCACCCACCGCCATTTTTGCTGCCAACAACGTCCTGGCGGAAGCAGCTCTGTTTGTCATTCGGGAGAAGGGT
>JASFHU010000401.1:0-5032 GCA_050123055.1 Anaerolineae bacterium | reverse complement strand
CCCGGTTCTGCTGGCCCAGGGTTGAATTGTGCAGACCCACCGTCCACAGCCCAAAGTCCAGTCCCTCCCGGTCGCAGGCCTCCCGCGCTCGAGCCAGCACCCCCGACTCGACCAGGCTGCGTTCCGGCACCGGCATCAGGCGCTCGTCGGGATAACAATCAGGTTGGGGCTGGAAGGCCGAAATGGCGCCCGGCAACTCGAAGGTCTTGGGTCCAGGCGCCCGCGGCCTCAGAAGGCGGGCGTGGTGATAGTTGGCGTTCAGCGCCAGGGCGTTGCAGCCAAGCGGGCCGGTCATGGCCTGCACGGCCGCCTCCGGACCCTCGTCCCGCAGATCCCACGGATAGGCAAAGAAACCAAGCCGCATCTCTACACCCTCAGCGGATAGGCAGCATACTCCCGGATCGCCTCCGCCATCGCCCGCACGTTCTCCGGTCGGGCGTAGGGTGGTATGCTGTTCGAGGACGAGATCATATAGCCGCCTCCAGGACCGCCGGTCTCGATGCAGGAGCGGACGATCTGGCGGATCTCTGCCGGTGTGCCCGCGCTGAGCCGGTCGACCGACACGTTGCCGATCAGGCAAACGAGATTCCCATAGCGCGCCTTGACCTCGGCCAGGTCCATCGGACCTGGCTCGAGGGGATGCAGCCCGGCAGGCCCCAGGCTCAAGATATCATCCAGGATCGACATCAGATCGCCGTCGCTGTGGAACACCCAGGGGATGGTGATCGCCTCGGCCGACCTCTGCATCGCCGGCAGCATGAACTCACGGAAATCGGCTGGCGAGCAGAATGGCCCGGTCTTGTAGGCGATGTCGTCAAAGCACCACAGAAAATCAAAGCCCATCTCGATCAGGGTCTGGGTCACCACCAGTTGCCAGTCCACGTAGCGACGCAGGACCTCGTGCACCAGGCCCGGGTCGTCCTTCAGGGCAAAGGCAAAGCCATCCACCCCCATGCTCATCAGCATTGGCGCCACGCCCAGCTTGATGGCCGCCGCGGCCGCGTACTCGCCCCGATCGTCTAACACCTGCTGCGCGGCGGCGTACAGCTTGGGATCGGCCGGGTCCGGAAAGACCATCCGCTCCAGGTCGGCCCGCGTCTTGATCCAGCCCGTCGTTACGTACGCCTGCCCGTCGGCGCCGGTGGCCGAGTCTGCAAAGTAGGGCGGAAACAGGATCGACACCACCACGTCCCGGCCGAGCAGATCCGAGATCTGGCGCTCGCTCAGGTCCTGCTCGCTACCGGCCAGCGCCCGAGCAACGTTGGCCGCGATGCTCCCCTCACAAAAGGGGACCCGGTCCGGCTGGCCGCCGGCCAACGCACATATCACACGCTCTTTCGGTTTCATCATGCCTCGCCAGGGCCCGAACCTGCTAGGCCTGTTCGAAATCGTCCTGCACCTGCGCCAGAAGGGCTGCGTCGTCGAGCAGGTCCACCGCCATGCCGGCCAGCACCTTGGCCCCGATCAGCATCCCCTGTAGGGCCAGCGCTTCGCCCGACAGCCGCGCGACCTCAGTCGAGTGCCAGGGAATACCCGTCGGATGGGTTCTCACCTGAAACATGGCCGCCGGAAGCACTTGGCTCACGTTGCCAAAGTCGGACGAGGCGCCCATCTGGACTGGCGTGCCGTCGATCTCTACGCCAAGCTGCGCATAATTCTCGAGCGCCAGCCGGTTGAGGGTCGGGTTCAGCCGGCTGTTATAGACCGTCGTCGTGCGCTCGATCGTCACCTCGGTGCCCGAGGCCAGGGCGCCGGCACGGGCACAGTCCTCAACCCGGGCCAGGGCGGCTTCCAGCTTCTCCGGGGTGTCCGCACGTACCATCAGGCTTGCCGACGCCCGCTCCGGGATGATGTTGGGCGCCTGTCCGCCGTCGGTGACGATCCCGTGCACGCGGATCTCCGGCTGCAGATGCTGGCGCAGGGCATTGATGTTGTTAAAGGTCAGTAGCAGACCATCCAGGGCGTTCGCCCCGTTCCACGGATCGGCCGCCGCATGGGCCGGCCGCCCGGAAAAAGTGATCTCAAAGGCCACAAAACCCAGGTCTCCACCCAGTACGCGGTGCTCGTACTGCGGGTGCATCATCAGCGCCACGTCCACATCCCTGAACGCCCCGGCCTCCAGTAGCTTGAGCTTGCCCTCCACCTGTCCCAGGTATTCTTCGGCTGGCGTGCCAATGACCGAGACCGTGCCGCTCAGTGCGTCCATCACCGCCGCTACCCCCAGGGCAGCGCCTGCGGCGGCTGTGCCGATCAGATTGTGTCCACAGCCATGCCCTACCTCGGGCAGTGCGTCGTACTCAGCCAAAAAGGCCACCTGTGGGCGAGTTTTCCGGCCCAAGCTGGCCCGAAAGGCGGTCGCCAGCCCTCCGAACGGCTGTTCGATCTCAAAGCCATGCCCGCCCATCAGCTCGCCCAGCCAGCGACTGGCCTGTACCTCGGCGTATCCCAGCTCGGGTTCCGCCAGGATGCGCAGCGCGACGGTCTCGAGCTGGGAACGGCGGGCCTCGATCGCCGCCCAGGCTCTTGCCTTGAGTGCAATCCGATCAGATACCATACAGTCCCACCCCCTCGAGTTCACACGCCAGTCGCTCCACCTGCTCCGCGCTGAGCGGAAGCAGGGGCGCCCGTGGATTGCCGCAATCGATGCCACGCAGGCGCATGGCTGCCTTGACGGCCGGCACCACGCCATACTTGCGGATGACCAGGATGGCGCGATCGATCTTGTATTGGGCCTGCTGGGCCCTTGGTAGTTCACCCGCCGCCCAGGCGGCATACAGGTCCACAAACAATTCCGGCATCAGGTTGTAGGTGGTACCGATCCCGCCGTGGGCGCCCATCAATAGGAAGGGCAACAGCATCTCGTCGGGCCCGGCGAATACATTGATCTCCTCGCCGCACGATTCGAGGATCTCGCGAAAGTTGAGCTGGTCGTACGAAGTGTACTTGAGCCCGCGAGCAACCCCATCCCGCACCAGGTCGCAGATCAGGCGCGCCTCCAGGCTGACCTGCGTGGCGCTGGGGATATTGTAGAGGTACAGTGGAATGCCAGCCGCCTGGGCGATGCGGCGATAATGGGTCTCGATCTCTGTCTGGCCCACGGCATAGTAGAAGGGCGGCACAGAGGCCACGGCATCTGCACCCGCCTGGCGGGCGTGGCGGGCCAGGCGTTCCGAGACCGAGGTGGCCGGCGCTCCCACGTGCACGATCACCGGCACGCGACCGCCAACTTGCTCGATGACCGTTTCCGCCACCAGGCAGCGCTCCTCTTCGGTCATCAGCAGGCCCTCTCCGGTGCTGCCGCACAGGTAAACCCCGTCCATCCCGCTGTTCAGGAGGTACTCGGTCAGGTCACACAAAGCGGTCGTGTCAACATGGTCCTGGTAAGTGAATGGAGTCAGCAATGCCGGAATCACACCCGAGAACAAGGTCAGCACCCTCCTACGTATCAAGTACCTATCCGAAAGAGCTCTAGCCCTCGCCCGAGGGCGGAGGTCACCCCCGGCCCCCCGATTCTGAGAGGCTCTACGGATGGACTTCCAATTGAGATCGAACCCCGAGTACCCGAATCGGACCTGGCCGGGCTATTGCGTGCAGCCACGTGCCGCGATGGGCCACAAGTCTACCAGCTGGCCATCCTGGATCACGTGGAACGTGTCATGTAGGTTGATCGTAGTGCAACAGTGGCTCGGCAGGAAACGGATCTTGTCACCCGGACTACAGTCCAGGCCACCGGCCTCGGCCAGGTCCAACACCCCGTGCTCCTCCGAGAGGTGACGCACCGATACCCCTGCGCCGTCCAGGACGACGGGCCAGCCGAACTCACTGCTCATGGCCTTGAGGCCGGCATCCACCACCACGCGCTCGGGCACCGGCCGGCTGACGACCGTTGTCAGCACGGTCAGCGCCGTCTCAAACTCCGGCTGGATCTTTCGGTAGGTCCCATCCATCACCACGTACGATCCGCACTGGATCTCGGTGACAAAGGGCAGGCTCCCGGTGATGTCGTAGGTGCCGGTTCCCCCGCAGCTCACAATCGATACAGGCAGGCCCTCCCGCTCCAGCAGCGCGACCGTGTCGGCCAGCGGCTCGAAGGCAAGCCGCACCCTGGCCGCCCGCTCGGCAGGGTCCTCTACCATCACCAGGTGTCCCTCGTAGCCCATGACGCCCGCCAGTTCAAGACTGGGGGTCGCCGCTACCTGGCGCGCCAGGTCGAGGGCTGGCTTCCCGGGCGCGACGCCACAGCGTCCCATGCCCACGTCCACCTCGACCAGGATGCGCAGCGTGACCTCCTTGGCTGTGCAGGCCTCGGCGAGCTGTTGCACGTTGTCCCCATCATCCGCTGCCACCGTGAGTTCGCATCGGGCGGCCAGGTCGGTCGCCCGGTCGATCTTGGTCCAACCCACCACCTGGTTCGCCACCAGAATGTCGCGCACTCCGGCATCCGCCATCACCTCAGCTTCGCTCACCTTGGCGCACGTGATCCCGATGGCTCCAGATTCCAATTGTCGCCAGGCGATCTGCGGGCACTTGTGGGTCTTGCTGTGCGGCCGGATCGAGGCAGGTTTGTCAGCGAAAAAGGCCGCCATCCTGGCCAGGTTTCGCTCGAACGCCTCGAGATCGAGCAACAGAGCTGGCGTATCCAGCTCTTCCACCGGTGTTCCAATCCGAAGCCTATGCTTTTCTCCCCTCATCCAACTTCTCCCTGTGTCAGAGGGCGCAACGCCCGTCCGTGTTCGCTCCCAATGTATTCACCCCTCTCCACCACCACCTGCCCGTTGACCAGGACCCATTCGATGCCGCTGGGCCGGCGCCTGCCGGCTTCAAATGTAGCCCCGTCGGCTACCCGCTCCGGGTCCAACACCACCACGTCGGCCATGGCTCCTACCCGCAGCAGCCCTCGCTCCTGCAGGTTCAGCCGCGCTGACGGCATTCCCGTCATCTTGTGGAGCGCCTCCTCCCAGCGCAGTTGCTTCTTCTCCCGGACGTAACGAGCCAGGAAGCGCGGATAGCAGCCAAAGCCACGGGGATGCGG
>JASFHU010000400.1:0-5037 GCA_050123055.1 Anaerolineae bacterium | reverse complement strand
TCCTGGCTGCGTACACTGATGATGGTGGGGTCGTTGCTGGTGTCACCGTCGTTCAGGTTGTCGTACAGGTCAGCGGCAGAGATGTTCTTGGTGCCGCCGCTGAAATAGGCGTCGGCCGCGGCCTGGGTGGTGTCGGCCAACGGGGTGGCCGGCGGGTGGGCAATCATGGCCATGATGGTCGGCTCGGTGGTGGTCGGAAAGTCGTTGCCCGCCTTGGTCTCGTCGAACCATTTGCTACCGGCGTTGGCGTCCATGTTCCAGGAGCCAAAGCCGAACAGCAGGTTGGCGGCGTCGTAACCCAGCATGTTCAGGGCTGATGTCACCTGGCTGGCCGTCTGGCCGGTGTAGCAGTAAACGACGATCTGCTTGTCAGTTGGCAGGGTGGCCAGGTTATCGGCAGTGAACAGGGTCTTGGCGTCCATCCACACCGCGCCGGGGATGTGGCCCTTGTCATAGTCTTCCCTGCTGCGGACGCTGATGATGAGGGGATCGTTGCTCTCGTCGCCGTCGTTCAGGTTGTCATACAACACGTCGGCGGCGATATTCTTGGTGCCGCCACTGAAGTAGGCTTCGGCGTCTGTCAGGACCTCGCCCTGGGCAAAGGCCGCCGTGCCCAGCAGCAGGCTGAACACCAGGACCAGATTCAGTACTGCGAGCTTTTTCATCGAACTCTTCTCCTTCCCATGATCATTCCTGGTTCAATACTCAGGGCTGAGTATTCAACCAGCCTTCAAATTTGTTCCGATTATAACATGGCCCTGAATGACTGTCAAGAATAGTACAGTGTTTGACCCTATCCCGATTCTCTGCTATACTGCCTTTACTTGAGTGGAGAGAAGCCTGAATGAGCGCACCATCCGCAACCAAGATCGACCTGCTACTCCTGGGCCTGCTGCTGGACCGGCCGATGCACGGCTACGAGCTTTTCCAGCAGATCCAGGCCGAGGAGATCGATAGCTGGTTCAACGTCAGCATGGCCGGCGTTTACTATTCGCTGGGCAAGCTGCGCGATCAGGGGCTAGTGGCCGAATCGCGCCAGCGAGGAGGACGCAGCCCCCGCAGGTCGATCTATCGCCTGACCGAGAAGGGGCGAGCCGCCTTTTTCTCGGCCATGGAGGCGCAGGCGCTCAGCCAGGACCAGGTCTACCTCGACTATGACATTGTCATCTACCTGCTGAACAAGCTCCCCTTGCAGCGCGCCATCCCGCTGCTGGAACAGCACCAGGCCTTTCTCGTCGAACAGGCCCAAGGGGTGCAGAGCGCCCTGCTGGCAGAGCAGGCCAGGGACAATAGTCCCTTGCGGCTGGCCGTGTTGGACCACAGGCGACGTTTCCTGGAGATGGAACAGAGCTGGCTGGACGGGGTCATGCGCAGCATCCAGGGTGAGGACGAGGCCGAAACTGCCCATGAGGGCCAGCGGCAGGGACTGATGGTCCTCAGCGGGGACCTGCACCACTACCACCTGCCCGACCTGCTGCGCCTCATCGCCTCGGGCCAGCACAGCGGCACCTTGACCGTCACCGACGGCGTGGAGATCCGGACCCTGACCTTCGAGCACGGGCAGCCGGTCTGCGCCACCACTCGCCGGCAGGGCGAGCCGCCGCCTACGGCGCTGAGCCCGGAGGAGGTCCTATCCGGGCTGTGTGACCTGTTCCGCTGGCAGGAGGGCAGGTTCACCCTGGACCAGGAGAAGGGCCGCGTCGATTGGTGCGTCCCCCTGAAGCTCAGCGCCGAGGACCTGATCCTGTGTGGCTGCCGCTGGGTGGACAACTGGGGGATCATCCAGCGCCTGATCCCGTCGGCCGATGCCATATTCGAGCTTGGCGTCGGTTCCGAGCGTCTGGCTGCCCTGTCGCTAGAACCGCTGGAGGAGCAGATCGTGGCCGCGGTGGACGGGGTCAAGGACGTAGCCAGCATCGCCCGCGAACTGGAGCTGACCGTCTTTGAGGCCAGCCGGGCCTTCTACTGCCTGGCTGCCGTGGGCGTGGTGCGCACCGCCGATCTGGACAAGATCCGCCTACGCCGTGTCTTTCGCGAGATCGCCGAGCTGATGTGCAGTAGCACCATCGCCTGGCGCTCCTCGCCCGACGATCGCTCCTGTGAGGAAGAGGTCAATGACCTGACCGGTCACCTGCCCCTGTGCCTGAACCGGGGGCGCATCGAGGACCAGGCCGATCCGCAGCTCACCACCGACGGGCTGGTAGAGATGTACCGCACTTTCCTGCTGGCCCAATTGGACGTGGTCAGCCGGCGATTTGGGCATGACAACGCGCGCCGGTCCTTTGAGCGGACCCTCCGACAGTTGGCCCCTGAGCTCCAGGCCGTGGCCAAGCGCTACGGTTTCGACAAGACGCTTTCAGACTAGCCCGGCCGTCCCGGCCACTCAATCGCTACCCACCATAGCCCCCGCGCCGGCTGTCCCCATTTCAGTCCGGTGTTCGTCTGGCTACCCGCCCGCTTGTCGCCTCGAGCCCGCTGCCAGTCCGTTGCTGTACTGCTTGGCTGACGGCTCGGGCGGCGTTGATCCGCCCGCTGCCCAACTGGTCCTCGAAATCTGGATTCAGAACATTGATGTCATCCGCCGTATCGACGATCCGGGCTCGCACCTCGGCGGGGGACCACTCGGGGTGCTGGCTCCGCAATAACCCGGCCAAGCCCGAAACAAAAGGGGTGGCAAAGGAGGTCCCCGATATGGACCGGTATCCGCCGTCATGATAGGTGGTCG
This sequence comes from Anaerolineae bacterium, assembly GCA_050123055.1. Classification (GTDB taxonomy): domain Bacteria; phylum Chloroflexota; class Anaerolineae; order JAAYZQ01; family JAAYZQ01; genus JASFHU01. The sequence goes on along the minus strand of JASFHU010000400.1, from coordinate 2,312 downwards.
CGATATCCTGACCGGGTGCCGATACGTCCACCCAGGGGCCATAGTTGGCCACGGCGGGCTTGAGGTCGCCGCTGTCCGTTGCGGTCACGGCCAGGACGGAGTCATAAGCGGCGGGGTAGACGGGCGCGTCGGCCCCGTCATTGCCCGCGCTGCTCACCACCACCGCCGTCTCGGAGGCCGCAACGATAGCCGAATGCAGGGCCCACGAATTGTGTTGCCCGCGGAGGCTGATGTTGATTACGTCCGCCCCGTTTTGGGCGGCATACTCTACGCCCGCAGCAATGTCAGAGTAGCGGGCCAGGCCATCCGGTTGCGTTACCTTGACCACCATCAGCCGGCAGCCCCAGCAGACGCCGGCCACCCCTTGTTGGTTGTCCGGCGCGGCGACGAGGATGCCGGCGACCATGGTGCTGTGTCCTGTGTGGTCACTCAGGTCCCCGTTGCCATCCAGCACGTTCCAGCCGTGGAGGTCGTCGATGTACCCATTGCCGTCGTCATCGAGGCCGTTGCCGGCGATCTCGCCAGGATTGACCCACAGTTGGCCCACCAGGTCGGGATGGCTGGTGTCCACACCGCTGCCAATGTCAGCGATGACCACGTCTGGTGTGCCGGTCACGACGTCCCAGGCGGCAGGCGCGTCGATCTGAGCCAGGCCCCACTGCCCGGCATACAGCGCGTCGTCGGGTGTAACGGTCTCCTGCATCAGGGGTCCAGTTTCAGCATGTGAGATTCCTGGCTGGATAGTCGAAGCCTGGCTGGATAGGATCTGCAGAATGGCCAGCAGCAGTAGCGCTATCTGAATGCCAGACGATCCGGTTTTCGAGTTTCGCTGACTGTGCCCCACACTCCCCTCCTCCGACCAGGTATCTCACCCATTCGCTGTTGCTTTCAGCATAGGTGAGTGCACCTGGGTAGGGAAGTGCCGGTGGACCTGTCTGGTGATGGGTCTGGGGGTTCAACAAGTCCTAGATCAGCTCAACGATCCCGATGGGCTGTTCGACAGCGAGGAGGCCATGGGCCTATCGATGGTACAAAAAAGGCCCATCCGGGGATGGGCCCTCGGGCCTATTTGCTTCGGGATGCGAGACTGCCTGAGGGAAGATCGACTCTGCTACGAGCTGGGCAGTGGTCTGCCTGCCTGACGAAGGGTGTCAGGAAATCGAACCAGGCAGGAGGCTCCCAAAGCCTCCTGCCTGGTTGAATTCTGGAGGGACCTCAGTCCCTCTGCCTATCGCTGGCGACGGCGCAGCACAAAGCTCGTCGCTAGCGCGGCCAGACCCACCAGCGTGGTTACCGTCCAGGCAGGCATCGCGGGCATCCCACCCGACTCGGGGATCTCGGCTGGCGCCGTCTCGGGTGCCGTGGCGGCCAGGGTCGTCAGCGTGGCGATCTGGTCGCTGCCATAGCCCAATGCCTCAAAGTCCATCCGCCCGTCAGGCACGTGGCAGTCGGCACACTTGAGCGACTGGTCGGCTGGGGCTACCTGGTGCTGAACGTCAAAGTACATGCCCTCGGCGTGCGGCTCCCAGGCGCCACTGTACTCCTGCCCGGAGGCCTCCACCCCCTTGGTCACAGCCGCGTCCAGGCTACCCGTGATCTGGTAGACTCCCTGCTTGATGTACACCGGCTCGCCTGTCGCGGCGTCAAAGGGAGCTGTGACCTGCATCGGCTTCCAGGGGGAGATCTTGGAGTCGGGATCGTCGATGGAGCCGACAGGCTCGGGCGGCGTCTTGGTCCAATAGTTCCACCACAGATAGGTGGGGACGACGTTCGCCTGCTTTTCCACCTTGGGCCCGTAGAGCCCTCTGGCTTCGTTGTATACCGGCTGGCTATAGTCGCGCGTCATCTGCGTGGGCAGGTCCGGGTCCCGGGCGATGAGGGGTATATGGCAGGTCTGGCAGGTAATCCGGTCGGTGTGCGCGTTGATGACCGCATACTCCTCAGCGTGAACCGGCTCGCTGTGGCAGTTGGTGCAGGTGACTTCATAGTCGATGTCATCGCGGGCGATGATATAGCCACCGCCGGCCACCTTGTGGTTCTCGGTGTAATGGCAGTCCACGCAGTGCAGGCCACCATCAATGTGCACGTCGGTACCTGGGGTAGGCACTTCGCCGTGCTTGTAGTTGGGACCGCCGGCTGCCTTCAGGTGGCAGCGCAGGCACATGTCCGCTGTTGGTCTTTGCGCGCTCTGTGCCGCCGCTACGACGTCCACCCCGTCGGCGGGAGCAAGTTTGAACGTTTCGCCTTCCTTGACCACCGTTCGGCTATAGTCAGGCGCGTGGCAGATCAGACAGTCAACGTTGGCATAGTCT
>JASFHU010000399.1:0-5050 GCA_050123055.1 Anaerolineae bacterium | reverse complement strand
CCCAGGGCGGTTTGACACCGGCAGCGGAAGCATCGACTACCAGGGATCACCCCAGGGTGAATGCCGCTTCAGGACCGGTTCGGGAAGCATCAGCCTCCGGCTGCCAGCCGATCTGGATGCCACGGTTGACCTGCATACTGGATCTGGCTCAGTCGACGTCGCCTATGACGTAGACGGCCAGATCTCCAAGCAGGATGTCCAGGGCATCATTGGGAACGGTGACGGGGCAACGATCTATGCCCACACCGGCTCGGGCAGTATTGACCTGACCCGCCAGTAGTACGCAGAGGCGCGGATCCCCGATTGTGGCAGATAGCTCCCACCAGGGGGCATTTGCCACAATCGGTTTCGGGTACCTTCCTAGCCGACGTCCGCCAGGAGCTGGCGGACGGTCTGGATAGAGGCCTCGATATCGCTCACGGCTGCCCTGATCTCGCCGACCGCCGACTCGATCTCGGCCATCTCGGCCAGGATCTCCTCCTTGGGACATTCGCCTGGCTCCGGTCCGGGACCGGGGCCAGGACCGTTCTCCAGGCGCGTGAATTCCACGTCAAAGTGGTCGTGGTTCGTGCCCGCAATCATGCCCAGGCCGAGGATCAGCTCCGATCGCGTCGTCGATCCATGGACCCAGGTGGCATGTGGGCCGATCTCTCCCCGGTCGAGGAAATAGTAGGCCCCGCGACCCATGCCAAAGCCAACATCGCCAGCGGCATTCGTCGAGCCCGTAACGCAGCGATTCGGTCGCATCTGGGGTAGCACACCTCCCAATGGTCCGGCGTTGGGGTCCTCCGGTGCGTCGGGCCAGTACCAGGCCACCCTGATTCCCTCCAGCGGGGCTCCGTTTTCATCGACGATGCGGACAACGAGGGTCGCCGCCGTACTAACCTTCTCCCGTAGGGTAGAGATCTCGTAGGAGGGGCCGTCGCCAGCCGCGGCGGGCTGGATGATAAAATCCCCATACTTGCCTTTCAGATAGGCCATGTCGCGCCGGTTGCCCTCATAGTCGTAGACCTTGATCTCCATTCTCGCCTCCTTCTCTTTCTCGTGGATCCACTTGTCGGCACTGGGTTGCCGCGCAATCAAAGCGCGAGACGTCCAGCCAGTGGCTTCTATTGTACTAGCCTTTGGGCTTTCAGGCAAGTGCCCTGTCCGCGACCCAGAGGTTCTCGGCCCTGGGGGGACGACCTCGCGTCACAACATGCTGTGCTGGCTCAGCCGGCTGGCGGGTGTCTGGCTTTTTGCCGGGACCAGTGGTATAATCGTCGTGCTGGAGGCAAAGAGAGGGTGAGATGGCAGAGATTCGGATCCTGGTGCCGGACGACAAAGCAGCGCTGGAGACATTCTTGCTGCCGCGGGTCGAATCTTCGATGTTTCTGATCGGTAACATGAGGGCGGCCGGGCTGATCGACAGCGGCCAGATCTACGAGGGGACCTACGCGGCTGCCTTTGAGGGCTCGGGAATTGTCGGTGTGGTAGCCCACTTTTGGAACGGCATGCTCATCTTCCAGGCGCCGGCTCACCTGGGCGCACTGTGGCGGGCGGCCACCAGGAGCTCCGGGCGGCGGATCAAGGGCTTGATCGGCCCCCGAGAGCAGGTAACCGCCGCGAAGGAGGATCTGGGCCTTCGGGAGCGCATGGTCCAGATGGATGAGATAGAGTACCTGTACAGTCTCGCGCTGGCCGACCTGGTGGTGCCCAATAGGCTACGCTCGGGGCAGTTGCTGGGACGTCGCATCGAACCCCGAGACCTGGAGCTGGTCACGGGCTGGAGGGTGGCCTTTGCCGTACAGGGATTGGGCGAGGAGGAGAGCCCCCGGCTCTGGGAGAGCACGCGGGCTTCGTTGACGCGCTCTATGGAGCGCGGGTGGACCTGGGTGCTTGAGGACCGAGGCCGGCCGGTGGCGACCAGCTCCTTTAACATAGCCATTTCAGAGGCGGTACAGATCGGCGGAGTATGGACGCCGCCGGAACTTCGACGGCGGGGCTATGGGCGAGCTGTCGTCGCCGTCTCACTAGAGGATGCCCGCGCCGAGGGGGCGACGACGGCCATCCTGTTCACGGGTGTGGACAACATCCCCGCCCAGCGAGCCTACCAGGCCCTCGGCTTTCGCCGGATCGGCGATTATCGTCTGCTGCTATTGTGCCAGGGATTCTCAGTGGAAGATCGTGTGAGGGGGAATCGATAATGGGGTTGGGCAGAGACAAACTCAAACGTGACATTCAGCAACTCTACGCCAACGAGCATGCGGCGCTGGGTCGGGACGGGGCGCTGCGCCTTTTGGATCAAGGGCGTGAGTGGGACCTGGCGTCGACGCTTGGCGCGGGCGGCGTGCTGGTCTTCCCTCACGCCGGGGTGGCTGATTGCGGGCACCAAACGGCGGCCGTCGTGCATGCCTGCCTGGATTGCGGGGTCGATCGCGTCCTGGTCATTAGTGTGCTACACGCCCTGACCGATGATTTGGAGGAGGCGCGGATACGGGTAGCCCAGGGGGGCGACCTGGATGCAGAGCCCCTGCGCGGCATCCAGGGTTTGGGCATAGACGGGCGGCAGGATTGGCGGGCGGACCACTCCCTGGTCACTTTCCGCTACCTGTGGCGGGCAGAGACGGAGCGACGCGGCATCCAGGGCCCCGTGATTGCCGAACGTTACCCCTACCTGGCTGGCGGGCGGCCCGATACCCTACCTGGGATCGAGGACTTGGAAGAGCTTGCTCGCGATGCGGTCATCGTCTCCACCGCCGACCCGTTCCATCATGGCATTGGGTACGGCGATGCTGCAGAAGTGGCACTCTCACCCAAGACGGGTGGATTGGCGCTGGCCCGCAGGCGCATCGAGGAAGGGATCGACCTGCTGGAGCGGGCCGACTACTGGGGTTACAACCAACACTGTGTTGATGCCAAGAGCGACGCCCGTGACGCGGGCCAGGTCTTTCGCTATCTGTGCGGGCCGATGGACGGGCAGATCCTTGATCTTGCCTACACAGACACCGCCGATCTCTATGGCGCTCCGGCGCCCACGTGGGTGGCGGCGGCGTTGATCGAGTGGCAGCCCTTGTGAGAGTGGTGTGAGCGGGCAGTCTGGCGAGAGGCCTCCGTGGCTGCAGGCAACGGGCGGCATCGTCCTGGACCCAAGAGTGGAGCGGGGCCTGCGGTGGAGCCTGATGCGCCAGGTCGTCACACTGCTGATCAGCACGATTGGGGTACTGGCCTATACGCGGCTACTGCAACCGGAGGATCTGGGCGCGGTGGCGCTGGCCTTCCTGGTCTACAGCGGGCTCCTGCTGCTGGTCCAAGCACCTATCCGGGACGCCGTCGTATACTATCAGGAGGGGGAGGCCGCTTATAGCAGCGCTGCTTTCTGGCTGCTCCTGGTCTTTGGTGCGCTGAGTCTGGGCCTGGTGCTGGTGCTGGCCAGGCCCCTGGGTCGCTTCTACGACTCAATCCAGGCGGCGGCGCTCACTCGCGCCATCGCTGTGGCCTTTTTCTTTGATGCGCTGGCGGTGGTGCCGGGCGCCCTGCTGCTCAAGCATTTCCGTTTTGCCATCCATGAGAGTTTGCAGACGGTCTATGTACTGATTCTGTTGGTGGGCTGGGTGGCGCTGGCCGCAAATGGCTGGGGGGCTTGGAGCTTGATCCTGCCCCAGATTGCCGGGGCGGTCTTTTGGGCGGCAGCGACCTGGCTGGCGGCGGGATTCCGGCCGCTTTTGCGCCCCGGACGCGAGGCGTACCGCGGCATTGTACGCTTCAGCCGGAGTTTGCTGGGGAGTAACTTTGTCGTTTACCTCAAGGCCAATCTTGACCAGGCGGCAGTAGGTACCCTGGGCGAGGCGCCGCTGGGGTGGTACAGTTTCGGCGAGAGCCAATCGGCCTTCGCCGTACTGGGGGTGGGCCTGCCGGTTGCCCGGGTCGCGTTGCCTGCCATGGCCGAGGTCCAAACGCGCCTGGATGAGGTTCAGGCGCGACTGGCGGAGGTGAGACGGGTCTATCTCGAGATGCTGAGACTCGCGGCGACCCTTGGCACACCGTGGCAGGTCGGGGCCTTTGTGTTGGCTGACCTTGGTATCTTGGTGCTCTTTGGCGAGCAGTGGCTGGGTGCAGTGGTGGTGTTTCGCGCCTATCTGACCTTCCGGCTGATCCAGACCCTGCTGTCGATCAGCGATGCGGTCGTCTCGGCACTTGGCAGGCCGCAGATCCGGTTCGCTGTTGACTTGGCCCAGTTGCCCTTCTTTGTCGCTGGCGTCTGGTTCGGCCTGCGGGTGTGGGGTGGGATCGAGGGGGTGGCCTGGTCGTTGGCGATTGTGCGCTCGCTGGCGGGGCTGGTTTATCTGGTGGTGAGCATGCGCTTGACCCGGCTCTCTGCCGGCACTCTGGTTCGCTACTTGCTGCCTAGCTCGCTGGCGTCGCTTCTGATGGGCCTGCTGGTCTATGGGCTGCGCAGCAGCGGGTGGGTTCAGGCCTGGTTGGCGACGGAGAACCTGCTGGGCACCTTGCTGGTGTTGGTTCTGATGGGTGTGACCAGCTATTTCCTGGCGCTCTATGCGCTGGACCGGAGTAGCTTTCGGCAGGTTCGGGCAATGGCCTGGCGGGTCGCGGTGCCCGGATCGGTACGCGACCGTCTGGCCAGGCTCCTGTAGCGTTCAGTCGGTTGGACCCCTACCATCCAGGTACGACGATGGAGGGTATCTTGAACAGATGCAGGTTCAAGGGTCGTGTAAATAGGGTGAAGGAGGGAGGATCATGCCCTTACTATACCGGACCGGGATAGCCTCCGAAGCGGATCTGAAGGTCTATCTCACCGATTCGCGGTCCGAGGCCGATCTGATCGTATTTGAGTCTTTCGATGCCTGGGCGGCGGTGGAGCCCTGGATCTGGGTCTATACTGACCTCAAAGCCGAAGCAGACAAGATTGTGCACTTCACCGAGTTTCAATGGGAAGCCGACATAACAATCTACAAGACGGAGGTCCAGCCGGACGCCGGCTGGGTTGACGAGGCAAAGCAGGCTCTGCTGTAGCCGACGAAAGAGAGAGGAGGAGATACTATGAAGGTCC
>JASFHU010000398.1:0-5054 GCA_050123055.1 Anaerolineae bacterium | reverse complement strand
ATCAGCGTTGGCACCAGCACTTTGCGGGATAGCAGCTTTGACACTACTCTGGTTCCTCCTTGCCGTTTTCTTCTGCTTCTTGCTCCTGGTCTTCCGGGACAATCTGGCCAAACGTTCTAATGGCCATCCGCGCTACTCCTACGGTAGCCGCCAGTATTCCCAATACTGCCCCGATCAGGATAAAGAGAGGGGCGGTGTTCAGCTTTTTGTCGAGCCAAATGCCGGCCATCAGCGGGATCAGCAGTGAGAAGAGCATGGTCCATGTCAGGTTCCAGGCCAGACTCCACGCGACCCCTTTTTTCACCCGCTGTTGACTCCTTGCACACGATTCTCCAGCAGTGTCATTCCCCAGGCCAGACACCGCGACCGTGCTTCTGTGGTGCGCGAAATTATAACAAAGGGTTACCTATTTGGCAAATATCGACCTTCCAAGTACTGTCATTTCCCCCGGCATCCTGAGCCTGTCGAAGGATGGGCCTGGCCACCAGGCATCTTGAGCCTAGTCCAAGGATGGGCCTAATCACCAGGACCCATTTTGACCGGATCAGGCCGTCAGGCTGGCAACGGTTTCCGCATCGAGCTTTTTCACCACCGCCACAATCAGTTTGAGTGCCTGGTCATAGTCATCACGGCACAGAATGGCATTGTGGCTGTGGATGTGGCGGGTCGGCACGCCGACCACGACGGTGGGCACACCCTCATTGTGAATGTGGATCATGCCGCCGTCGGTGGCGCCACCTGCCATGGCCGAGAACTGCAACGGAATCTCGAGTTCCTCGGCGGTGGCGATCACCATGTCCCGGAGCTTCAGATTGGGGATCATGCGTGCATCGTAGACCAGCATCGTGGGTCCGCCGCCCATCTTGACCGCCGATTCTTCGGGCTCGATGCCTGGTACGTCGCCCGCGATGTCCACTTCCAGAATGATGGCCGCGTCAGGATCGATGACGTGGGCTGAAGTCTTGGCGCCCCGCAGGCCTACCTCTTCCTGCACGGTGCCCACAGCATAGACGGTGTTGGGGTGACCATCGTCTGCCAGTTGGCGGAGGGCCTGGATGGCCAGCGCGCATCCCAGGCGGTTGTCGAACGCTTTGGATAGGTAAAAGTTGGGCTTGGCCATGGCAGTAAAGTCGCTGACAGGGATGATCGGGTCACCCGGCCGAATGCCCATCTCGTGGACCTCGTCCTTTGAGCAAGCGCCAACGTCAATGTACATGTCCTTCTTTTCCACGATCTTTTTGCGCTCTTCAGCGTCAAGCATGTGGGGAGGCTTGGCCCCCAAGACACCGAGCACATCCCCCTGCGCCGCCTTGATGACCACCCTGTGACCCAGCAGAACCTGGTCCCACCAGCCGCCCAGTGGCTGGAACTTGACAAACCCTTCCTTGGTGATCAGGGTGACCATAAAGCCAATCTCGTCCATGTGCCCGGCAAGCATCACCCGTGGACGCTCGTCGTGGCCCACGTGCTTGCCGATAAAACTGCCCATCTTGTCCTGCTCAATATCGGCTACATCTTTGACGTACTGGCGCATGATCGCTCGGACATCACCTTCATAGCCCGGCACGCCACCCGCCTCGGTGATCTCTTTGAGTAGTTTTTGGGTCTGATCCACGAGATGCTCCTTGTGATGGCTGAACGAAGCCAATTTTCATAATGGATAGCCTATCATACCTCAAGTCTGGACATTTGTCTAGTTTGGCCCGCTCTTGGTTTCTTGCCTTTTCCCTGCGCCTGGGGTATAATCCCAACGTTGGGAGGAAAAGGAGGCTCGGCAAAGCCACGTTTGTGTCCACAGTGTCAGTGCAGCCATTTCGTCGTGCTCTCCCAATAGAGTTGTCCATTCACAACTTTGGAGCTTGGTTCGTCATGAGCGAGCCTCAAGTGCGAGCCATTCAGGGACCGTATTCTTGATGGACTGAGCCTAGAATGGAGACCCCATGAGTCGAACCTACGTGGCCCTGGACCTGGAGACTACCGGCCTGGATCCAGAACGTGATGCCATCATGGAGGTCGGTGCGGTCCGTTTCCGTACATCGGTAAGCGATGGGACCATTCAGTGCCGCGTGCTTGACACCTGGTCCCGCATGGTCAACCCTGGTCGTCCCATCCCCATCCAGATCCAACACCTGACCGGCATCACCCACGACGAGGTGATGCGCGCTCCGCGGTTTTCGCAGGTGATCGAACCCTTGCGTCGCTTTGTGGGCCACCAGCCTCTCGTGGGCCACAACGTGAGCTTTGATCTGAGCTTCCTGCACAGTCATGACCTGCCCCTATCCAACCCTGCCGTGGACACCTTCGAGTTGGCCAGCATATTGCTGCCCCATGCAGCCCGCTACAGCCTGAGCAAGCTGGGGGAGATGCTGGGGCTGCGGAATCGGGGCTCTCACCGGGCCCTGGACGATGCGCAGGCCACGGTTGAACTCTTTACGGCTCTGCTGGAGCACGCCTCCGAGTTGCCCCTGGCTACCTTGCAGGAGATCAATCGCCTGGCCGGGCGTCTGAATTGGTCGTTGACGGATGTCTTTCGCGACCTGGATCGAGAGTTGTCCCGCACCGCCTTTCAGGGGGGCATCGGCCAGCAACTTTCTGCCCAACTTGGCACTCGAGAGGAGATGCTGGGTCCGCTTTTCGCTACCGGGCAGGATGAAGAGGAGTTAGTCCCTGCGGCCAGGCCACGCGCCCTGGATGTGGACGAGCTGGCAGTCATGTTGGAAGCCGACGGTGTCTTTGCCAGATACTTCCCTGGCTTTGAGTACCGCGCTCAGCAGGTAGAGATGCTGACCGCCGTGGCCACCGCCCTTAACGAGCGGCAGCATCTGATGGTCGAAGCAGGCACCGGAACGGGCAAGAGTATTGCCTATCTACTGCCCGCCATCAGCTTTGCTCACCTCAATGGTGAGCGGGTAGTGATCTCGACCAACACCATCAACCTACAGGACCAACTCTTTCTGAAGGATGTGCCCGATCTGCAGAAGCTGCTGCCCTTCGAGTTCCGGGCGGCAGTGCTCAAGGGGCGTAGTAATTATCTCTGCCAGCGGCGGTTGGCAGTCCTGCGGCAGGTCGGGGTAAGCTCCGCCGAAGAGATGCGCATGTTGGCCAAGGTGCTGGTCTGGGTACCCAGCACCCAGACAGGCGAACGGGGCGAATTGTTCATGCCCGATCGTCTCGAGCAAGCGCTTTGGAGCAAGGTATCAGCCGAAAGTGAGACTTGCACGCTGGAGCGCTGTCGCTTCCGAGAGCGAGGAAGCTGCTTCTTCTACCGGGCCCGACGTGCCGCCGAGCGCGCCCACCTCGTCATCGTCAACCACGCCTTGCTGCTCTCCGACGTAGCCGTCGAGAACCGCGTCCTGCCAGAGTACCGCTATCTCATCGTAGATGAGGCGCACCACCTGGAGGCCAGCGTCACTCGCCAGTTGAGCTTCCAGGCCGATCAACGGGCCGTGGAGCGGATCTTTAACGAGTTGGCCCGCCCGATCGGGGTGCGCCGCTACACCGGCTTTCTGGGAGAGATCCTGACTCGCTGCCGGGGGGTGATCCCACCACAAGAGTGGGCTGCGCTGGAGGGCCACATCCACGGGCTTCAGCGCCAGATCGAGGCCGGGCTCACCAACCTGTATGCCTTCTTTAACGTCCTGGGAGACTTTCTACGAGAACACAGCTCACGGCGCGGAGATTATGACCAACGATTGCGTATAACCAGTGGCCTGCGTGTCCAACCCGACTGGGATGGCGTCGAGATCACCTGGGACAACCTCTCCTCGCAGCTCCATAGCATCGTCAACGATCTGGAGCAGCTATCCGGAGGGCTTGGTGAGCTGGAGGGTTTTGATATCCCCGATCTGGAGGGAATGGTGCAGGACTGCGCTGGCCACTTTGCCAGGCTACGGGAGCTCCGCGAGCAACTCAATGCCTGCATAGCCGAGCCGTCCTCGTCCGACATCTACTGGGCCCAGCTTTCGGCCAGGGATGGGCGGGTGACCCTACACGCTGCGCCGCTTCACGTTGGCGAGTTGGTCCAGCGGCATCTTTTCCACCCAAAAGAGTCGGTGATCCTCACCTCGGCGACGCTGACCACCGACCGCCGATTCGACTACATCCGCGAGCGGCTGCACGCTTGGGACGCTGACGATCTGGCCGTGGGCTCGCCCTTTAACTACAAGAGTTCCACGTTGCTCTACCTGCCAACCGACATCCCAGAGCCCAATCAGCCCTATTACCAGAAGACGGTGGAGCAGGCACTCAGCGCCCTCTGCCGCGCCACCGAGGGGCAGACACTGGTCCTTTTCACTTCTTACTACCAGTTGCGGAGCACGGCCCGGGCCATCACGCGTCCACTAGCCGATGAAGGCATTATCGTCTACCAACAGGGGACGGGTATCTCGCGAGTGCAGTTGCTGGAGAATTTCCGTACCACCCCCAAGTCGGTGCTCATGGGTACTCGCAGCTTCTGGGAGGGAGTGGATGTCGTAGGGGCAGCGCTGAGCGTGCTGGTCATCGCCCGTCTTCCCTTCTCGGTGCCTGATGATCCCATCTTTGCCACACGCTCAGAGACCTTTGACAATCCATTTGCCGAGTACGCCATCCCGGAGACGATCCTCCGTTTCCGCCAGGGCTTTGGGCGCCTGATCCGCACCAAGACCGACCGGGGCGTCGTCGTCGTCCTGGACAAGCGATTGCTGACCAAATCGTACGGCCCGATGTTCCTCAACTCGCTGCCCGAGTGCACGATGGTGCGTGCCTCGCTGCCCAAGCTGCCAGGTGCGGCCAAGCGCTGGCTGAAGCTCACACCTGAGCAGATTCAGAACCTGGCCTCTGAAGATGCCGGGGAGTAAAGAGTACTGTAGGCTCGGGGGCGATCTGTTTGCGGCGTCTCAGCCCGCTCGCCCGGTGATATAGTCCTCTGTGAGCTTTTCGGCCGGGGTGATGAATACCTGTTCGGTAGGACCGTATTCGATCAACTCGCCCAACCAGAAAAAACCTGTCCAGTCGGAGGCGCGCGCAGCCTGCTGCATGTTGTGGGTGACGATGACAATGGTATAGTCAATCGG
>JASFHU010000397.1:0-5054 GCA_050123055.1 Anaerolineae bacterium | reverse complement strand
AAGAGTGTCAAGCCCGCGGCCCGGAATGCCGCCGTGCTGGTCCGAGAACGGGATGGCCAGGTCTTTGTTGTCGAGACCGGGGACATCGACCTGCGATCGGGGATGCGTCTCGGCGCGGCGGCGGGCCTGCTGGTGGAGGTGCTGGGCAGATCGAGCCCCGAGCGCGCCGCTGCCGGGACGATGAGTATCGACTTCCCTGAAGAGTACCTGATGGCGCTGCAAGCGAGTCTCCAGCCGGGCGGTTCGGCTTTGCTGCTCCTTCTCGAGACAGAATGGCTGGATAAGGCGCTCGACCTCCTGGCCGGCTTCCAGGGTCGGGTGTGGCAACAGTCGCTCGCGGGCCGTTTGTTGGCGGAAATCGCGGCAGAGATGGTGCCAGAAGGAAGGTAGAGGATGAAGACAGCTTCTAAGTTCGTTCTGTTGTTGCTCGCCCTATTCCTGTTGTTGCCTGCCTGTGGCATCACTGGCACGGGTGGAAAGACGGTGACGGTCAGCATCGTCTACGGATCGGAAAAGCAGGAGTGGCTTGAGCCGCTGGTGGAGGAGTATAATGCCCAGGAGCGTGAGACGGCCGACGGTGCGACCATCGTCGTCGAGGCTACCCCCATGGGTTCTATCGAATCGGCGCGGGCCATTGTCGAGGGCCAACTCCAGCCCACGGTCTGGAGCCCGGCCTCGTCGATCTTTATCCCTGTGGCCAACGCAGAATGGCGCAGCAAGGAGCACGACGAAGACCTGGTGCCCGGCGAGCCGCCAGACCTGGTGATCAGCCCGGTGGTCATCGCCCTTTGGCAGCCGATGGCCGAGGCGCTGGGCTGGCCGGAAAAGTTGATCGGCTGGGCAGACATTGCCGCCATGGCCACCTCGGACGAGGGCTGGGCGGCCTTCGGCTACCCAGAGTGGGGCTCCTTCAAGTTCGGCCATACCCACCCCAACTATTCCAACAGCGGCCTCGTCTCGGTCATCGCCGAGGCCTACGCTGGGACGGGTAAACAACGCGGCCTGACGCTAGAGGACCTGCAAGATCCTGAGGCCAGGGCCTTTATGGCCGAGGTGGAGAGCGCCATCATCCACTATGGTAGCAGTACCGGCTTTTTCGCCGAGCGTATGTTTGAGCGCGGACCATCCTACCTCAGTGCGGCGGTGATGTATGAAAACCTGGTGGTGGCCCAGGAAAGCAAACGCCTGGCCGGGCAGAGCAACCAGGGTCCGGTGGTGGCCATCTATCCCCAAGAGGGTACCTTCTGGAGCAACCATCCTTATGCCATCCTCAACGCCCCGTGGGTCACCGCCGAGCAACAGGTTGCGGCCAAGGACTTTGAGGCTTTCCTTCTTGACCGGCCACAACAACTCAAAGCCATCGAACTGGGCTTCCGGCCGGCTGACCCGACCATCCCACTCGCAGCTCCGCTGGATCCTGAGCACGGCGTAGACCCAGCACAACCCAAGACCGTGCTCGAGGTCCCCTCGGCGGAGGTGATCGCGGGCATTCAGGATCTGTGGCAAAGGGAGGCGAAAAAGCCCGTGGATCTGGTGGTGGTCATGGATGTGTCGGGCAGCATGGGGGGCGAAAAGATCGCGGCAGCACGCAACAGCCTGCTGCAATTCATCGATCTGCTGGACGACCGGGACGGTCTGCAGATCATCCTCTTTAGCAAGGAGATCGTCACCTTGACGCCGCTTACGCCGCTGGGCGAGAAGCGGGAAGAGGTCCGGCGGCGGGTTTCTGGGATTGTCGACCAAGATGATACGCGCCTATATGGAGCTGTTGCGCAGGCGTACCAGGAACTGCTCGACACCGGCAATACCAAGCACATCCAGGCCATGGTTGTGCTGTCCGATGGCGCGAACACGGTCGACGATATGTCGCTCGATCAACTGCTGCAACAGATCGGCAGTTCGAGCGAGGCTGGTACAGCTCCCAAGATCTTTACCATCGCCTTTGGGAATAATGCCGATCGCGACGTGCTGCGCCGCATCGCAGAGGTCACTGGCGGCAAGCAGTACGACAGCGATCCGCAGACGATCTATGAAGTCTATGCCATCATCGCCACCTTTTTCTAGGACGTGATGCCTGGTTTGTCTTTTGTAACGCACTCGATGCTGGATGACACGGAGTGGTTTGATGCGTTCTCCATTCGTGACTGGTCTGCTGCACCCCCTTAATCTGGCGATGCTGGGCCTGGCGGTCTTTGCCGGGTTGGTAGCAGCCTGGTGGCTACTGCCGCTGGGCCTGTTGCTGTGGCTGGTGATGGTCGTCGCCGTGTCGCGCGACCCGTCGCTGCGTTTCAGCCATGAGATGCAGCGTCGCGAACCGATTGCTCAGCGGTTCCAGCCCTACTTTGACCGGATTGAGCGTTCTCAGGTGAGTGTCTTTAACAGCCTATCCATGGCGCCAAGCCGCACCCGCAAGGCCCTGCAGCCAGTGCAGGACGAAATGGAAGTGCTGACGAACCAGGTCTACCGCCTTTGCCGGCGCATGACGGCCCTGGAGAACTATCGGCTGGTGACCGAGTCGACCTCCAATCTGCAGGCTGATCTGCAGCAGATCAATGAGGCCATCGACAAGGCCGGTGATCTGCTGGTGAAGC
Organism: Anaerolineae bacterium; assembly: GCA_050123055.1. GTDB lineage: Bacteria > Chloroflexota > Anaerolineae > JAAYZQ01 > JAAYZQ01 > JASFHU01. The sequence continues at coordinate 2,463 of JASFHU010000397.1, read as the reverse complement.
AGCAGTACGAGGAGTCGCGCCGGACCCTGCTGGAGCGCATCGCCAAGCAAAAGCTGGTGGCCTCAGATCTGGACCAGGTGGAGGCGCAGCTGCTGGGCTTGGCCAATGAAATGGACGGCGTCGTCACCGAAGTGATACGCCTGCAGGCCGCCGGCCCGGCTGACGCCGAGCAAGGGGTACCAGCTCTGGTGACCAGAATCCGCGAGCAAACGACTCAATTGGAAAAGTCGGAACAGGAAGCTGTGGAAGTCTAGACCGCTCTGCGGCGAACTGATCCAGATCCACGCTCTGTGGTGGGCAAGGGTGCTAGGGGGTCATGGTAGGCACAAGGGTGGCCAAGGGTAGGAACCACTGGTCTTGCGATTCCAGACGACTCCCGGTCCCGTTCCGGAGGCAAGCATCGAGCGCACCAAAATCGGTCCGCGAAGTGAGGTCAAGCGACAGGGGAGTGACTGAAACGACACGGTCTACCAGCACGGCCCAGACGTCGGAATCGAGTATTGCATAGTCTCTCCGGACAGCACCTTGCCATGATGCCTGTCCAGGTACAGAGTATCGCATACAAGGTTTAAAGCTGGTTTAAAGAGATGTTAACGTATGGTTAAGGGTGAGCAGGCGCACGCCTGAAAAAGCTCTTCACCGGTTTTAACAGCATCTTAACACAGCGTTAACAATCTCTTGAACGAACGTTAACGGTTCTTTGTTATCCTGGGGGTGGAGTAGCAACCTGTCCGACTCACTGAAGTCGGCAGTTTTGTCTCTGTCTTGTCGGACGCCTGAAATGAGGAGCGAAGAATATGTTGGAGAAAGAGTTCCCCATACCGCTCAACGATGAAACCACCCGGATGGCATGCATCACCATCCTCCTTGGCGGGACGATCATCCGGTTCGCAGGTTGGTCAACAATCGGCTGGGTTTCAACAATCGGCTGGCTTGTTGTGGCTTATGGTGCACTAGCGCTTTGGTTGGCGCATCTGATTGCCATTGCCCCGATCAGCGTTGAACCCACAGACACTGCAGATCCTGCTGACTGGTAGCCCATTATCTCTGTTCAGTTGGAGCACAGCCGCATAGTCTGGTACATCCGCAAGCTTGCGGTCTATGCTGTAACCGGAGAGTTGACCCGCTACGGTTTTTCGCCTCGAATGTATTCCTCGACTAGGGTTACCAGTTCACTGTTGCCGATAAAGAGTGGGGTGCGTTGGTGCAGCCCGGTAGGTTGCAGGTCGAGGATGGGCTGGGTGCCATCGGATGCAGCCCCGCCGGCCTGCTCGGCCAGAAAGGCCAGGGGCGCGGCCTCGTAGAGCAGGCGCAGCTTGCCATAAGGCTTGTTCGGATCGCGCGAGTCGGCCGGGTAGTAAAAGACACCGCCACCGAGCAGATTGCGGTGAAAGTCGGCTACCAGAGAGCCGATGTAGCGCAAGGAGAGATTGCGGGCCTGGAGGTGATGGGTGTATTCCTGGATCTCGCGGGCCCAGTCGCGCTCGTAGCCCTGGTTGGTACTGTAGAATTTGGGTTTTTCGGGGATGCGGATGTCGGGATGGCTGAGTAGGAACTCACCCACCGTTTGGTCCAGGGTGAAGCCGTGGACGCCGTTGCCGGCGCTGTAGACCATCATGGTGCTGGGGCCGTAGAGGATGTAGCCGGAGGCGACGATGTCACGCCCTGGCTGCAGGCAATCATCCACGGTCATCGGCTCGCCCTGGGCTGACTTGCGGCGCAGGATGGAAAAGATGGTGCCGATGCTGACCGAGTAGTCGATGTTGGAGGAACCATCGAGGGGGTCAAAGACCAGGATGTAGCGGCCGGTGGGGAATCGCTCCGGGATGGGGATAATCTCCTCGATCTCCTCCGAGGCCATGGCGGCCAGCCGCCCGGTGAAGTGGTTCAGGCGGATGATGGCTGCGTTGGCAAATTCGTCCAGCTTGGCTACCTCCTCGCCCTGGATGTTGAAAGCCCCGGTGAGACCGAGGATGTCGGTGAGGCCCGCCCGGTTCGTCTCGCGAGCGATCAACTTGCCGGCCAGGGCAATGTCGTAGAGGATGCCGGTAAGCACCCCGGTAGCCTGGGGATGCTGTTTTTGCTGCTCCAGGATGTGCCGTTCTATGGTGACGACCTGATCCATGCTCCGTCTCCCTTCCTTCAGTGAGGTCCGCGAACGAGCCCATTGTAGCGTAGGATGGATTTTTGGGCAAGGCAGCGCTCTCAGGTGTAGGGCGCGGAATTGCCCAGGCCCTTGATCTGGGTTATAATGCCCCCGACATTCAGGAGGCGACCATGACTGACCGGTTCGAGCGGTATTCACGGCAGATGATCCTGCCGGGTTGGGGGCAGGAAGGGCAGGAGCGCTTGGCCCAAAAGAAGGCGGTGGTGGTGGGTTGCGGGGCACTAGGCAGCCACATCGCCAGCCACCTGGTGCGAGCAGGGGTGGGCAAGCTGGTCCTGGCTGATCGGGACTTTGTG